>CAMAQU010000155.1 GCA_945860425.1 Sphingomonas paucimobilis | reverse complement strand
TGAGCCCCCAAGTGCATATTGAGGAAGGCCTGCGCCTCAAGGCAAAGCAAAGCCTCGACCGGATGCTGGACATGGCGAGCGGCACGGTGGGGCAGGGTGATTTAGGGCCGCGGGCGGCCTAAGCGCATGACTTTCACGCTCGACAATTTCGACCTTCCGGCCTTTGTCCGCGCCACTTTGGCGGAGGACATGGGGCCATTGAACCGGGACGTCACGTCGGAAAGCGTTATTCCGGCGGAGGCTGCATTTTCTGGACAGATGCAGAGCCGGGAAGAGATTGTCGTTGCGGGCTTGCCGATCGCGGCGGCGTTTTTCCGGCATCTCGACCCGGATATGCAGATCGACTTGTTGGCAGACGAGGGGCAGATTGTCTCGGCGGGCGCGCCACTCATGGCTTTGGCGGGCCGCGCGCGGGCGATGCTGACGGCGGAACGGTCTGCGCTCAATATCGTGCAGCATTTGTCCGGCATCGCAACGATGACGCGGGCTTATGTCGATGCGATTGCGGGCACGGGCTGCACCTTGTTGGATACGCGCAAAACGATCCCCGGCCTGCGCGTGCTGGAAAAATACGCAACCCGCATGGGCGGCGCGACCAATCACCGTATGGGCCTGTGGGATGCCGCGATGATCAAGGATAATCATGTGGCGGTGGCCGGCGGCGTGGCAGAGGCCGTGCGCCGGGCCAAGGCGGCCGGTGTGGAGCGGATCATCCTAGAAGTCGATCGGCTGGACCAGATAGAGTCGGGTCTCGCGGCGGGTGCGACCCATTTGCTGCTCGACAATATGGATGCGTCTGTTTTGCGGCAGGCCGTTGCCCTTGTGGCGGGGCGGGTGCCGACAGAGGCCTCTGGCGGTGTGACGTTGCAGACCATCCGCGCCAAGGCGGAAACGGGCGTGACCTATATTTCGGTTGGGCGGCTGACCCAGAGTGCGCCTGCGGTGGATATTGGCCTGGACTTCACATTGGCCTAACCGTCGGGTGGTGTTGAGCAGGTCCACCAAATCTGGCAGACAGACTTATGGCTAAATTTGCACCTTTCACTTGGGATGATCCCTTTCACCTCGACGCGCAGCTGACCGAAGACGAGCGGATGATCCGCGATGCAGCGGAAGCCTATGCGCAGGACAAGCTTCTGCCCCGCGTTGTTTCCGCTACGTTGGACGAGCGTTTTGATCGCGAGATCATGAATGAGCTGGGTCACCTCGGCCTGCTCGGCGCGACCATAAATGGCTATGGATGCGCAGGCGTAAGCCATGTTGCCTATGGCCTGATCGCGCGTGCGGTGGAGCGGGTTGATTCGGGCTATCGCTCCGCCATGTCGGTGCAAAGCTCCCTCGTGATGCACCCGATCCATGCCTATGGCAGTGAGGCGCAGCGGGAAAAATATATTCCCAAGCTGGCAAGCGGGGAATGGGTTGGCTGTTTCGGCCTGACAGAGCCGGATGCCGGGTCTGACCCTGCGTCGATGAAGACCAATGCCAAGCAGGTAGATGGCGGCTACATCCTCAACGGTGCGAAAATGTGGATCACCAATTCGCCTATCTCTGACCTTGCGGTGGTCTGGGCGAAAGATGAAGGCGGCGTTATTCGCGGCTTCATCGTTGAACGCGGGATGAAGGGTTTTTCGACCCCCAAGATTGAAAAGAAGCTGAGCCTTCGGGCGTCGATCACGGGGGAGATTGTGCTGGAGGACGTGTTCGTTCCCGAAGAAAATCTGCTCCCCAATGTGCAGGGCCTGTCTGGCCCATTCGGATGCCTCAACAAGGCGCGCTATGGCATTGCCTGGGGCGTGATGGGGGCGGCTGAGGATTGTTTCCACCGTGCCCGCCAATATCAGCTGGATCGTATTCAATTTGGCCGTCCGCTGGCGGCAAACCAAATACCGCAGCTGAAGATGGCGAATATGCAGACCGAAATTGCCCTTGGCCTTCAGGCGGCGCTGACGGTCGGGCGGGCTATTGATGCAGGCAGCTGGTCACCAGAAATGATCAGCCTAATTAAGCGCAATAATTGCGGCAAGGCGCTCGATATCGCGCGGGTCGCACGGGATATGCATGGAGGCAATGGGATTTCAGCCGAATATCATGTCATCCGGCACACGGTGAACCTCGAGACCGTTAACACATATGAAGGCACGCATGATGTGCATGCGTTAATCCTCGGCCGCGCCATTACGGGTATTCAGGCGTTTAGTTGATTGGACCTTATGTGACCAAAGCGCTTTCTGGCATCCGCGTGCTTGACCTGTCCCGCGTTCTCGCGGGGCCGTGGTGCACGCAGATGCTGGGGGATTTGGGGGCTGAGATCATCAAGATTGAACAGCCCGACAAGGGGGATGATACCCGCAGTTGGGGCCCGCCTTGGCATGGCGACGGCGACGCACGCCTGTCGGCTTATTACCTGTCTGCCAATCGGAACAAGAAAAGCGTGACCATCGACATTTCCAAGCCAGAGGGGCAGGCGCTGATCCGCGAATTGGCGGCCAAAAGCGATGTTCTGGTTGAGAATTTCAAAGTGGGTGGGCTGGAAAAATATGGGCTGGATTATCTGAGCCTCAAGGCGCTGAATCCGCGTCTTGTCTATTGCTCCATCACCGGCTTTGGCCATAGCGGGCCACGCGCGCATCAGCCGGGCTATGATTTGATGGTGCAGGGCATGTCTGGCCTGATGAGCGTGACGGGCGATCCTGCGCGGGAACCGCAAAAAGTGGGCGTCGCACTGGTCGATGTGATGACGGGCCTGCATGCGTGCATTGCGGTGCTGGCAGCGCTCAACCAGCGTCATGAGACGGGCCGGGGACAGTTTATCGATATGGCCCTGCTCGATGTGGCGGTCTCCACGCTTGCCAATATCGGCCTGAACCAGCGCGTAACCGGTGAGGCGCCGCGCCGCATGGGCAATGCCCACCCCAGTGTCGTTCCCTATCAAGTGTTTGAAACGGCCGATGGGCATATGATTGTGGCGGTTGGCAATGACAGCCAATTTGCGCACTACACAAAGGCGCTTGGCCTTCATGATCTTGCAACGGACCCGCGCTTCACGACCAATTCGGGCCGTGTCGAAAATCGCGATGCCCTGATCCCGCAATTGGCTCAAGCTATGCGGGGCAAGACGACCGCACAATGGGCCGAGATGTTAGAAGCCGTCAATGTTCCTGCCGGGCCGATTAATGACATTGGTCAGGCATTGGCCGACCCGCAGGCCGTTGCGCGCGGGCTGGCGACGATGGCAGGCAATAGGCCGGCTATTGCAAGCCCGCTGCGTCTTTCAGACTCTCTGCCGGGTGCAGGGTCTGAGCCGCCCTTATTGGGGCAAAATACAGATGAGGTGCTTGGCAATATGCTGGGCCATGATGCGGCCAGCATTGCGGATTTGAAAGCACGCGGCATTCTCTAGGTGGCGCATTGGCTATTTCGTCTCGCAATGGGTGGCCGCTGCAAATTCCCCTTGACGTAAACGTGAAGTTGGGGATTCCAGTGGGACGATAAACTCCACAAAAAGGACGCCCCCTCATGACGCTCGATGTGCTCCACCGCACCGCCTATACTGACGACCACGAAGCCTTCCGCTCGACGGTGCGTCAGTTTGTGGCGAAGGAAATCGAACCCAATTCCAACACATGGGATGAAGAGGGGCTGGTGCCCAAGGCAATCTGGCCAAAGGCCGGGGAGATTGGCCTTTTATGCCCAACTGTTCCGGAAGAATATGGCGGCCTTGGCCTTGATTTCGGCTATAACGCGATCATCAATGAAGAGTTCAGCTATGGCACCGATGTCGCCACTGGCTTTTCGCTGCAGACGGATATCGTCGCCAATTATCTGATCTCCTATGGCTCGGAAGAGCAGAAGAAGCAGTGGCTTCCCAAGATGGTCTCGGGGGAGATTGTCACGGCGATTGCGATGACCGAACCGGGCACGGGTTCCGACCTTCAAGGGATGCGGACGACGGCCAAGAAGGATGGTAATCATTATGTCCTGAATGGCGCCAAAACCTATATCACCAACGGGCAAAATGCCGATCTGATCCTCGTCTGCTGCAAGACGGATCCTGATGCGCAGCCGGGCTATAAGGGCGTGTCGATCGTTCTGGTGGAAGCAGACCGGGAAGGCTTTAAGCGCGGCCGGAATCTGGACAAGATCGGCCTTGATGCCGCTGATACGTCAGAGTTGTTCTTTGAAGATGTGCGCGTGCCCATCACCAATTGCCTGGGTGAAGAGGGCATGGGGTTCATCTATTTGATGACCGAATTGCCGCAAGAGCGTCTGTCCATTGCCATTGGTGCGCATGCGGCAGCGCAACGTGCCTTTGATATGACGGTGGAGTTTGTGCGAGAGCGCAAAGCCTTTGGCCAGCCGATCCTGAACTTCCAGAATACCCGCTTCATCCTGGCCGATCTAAAGACCAAGCTGCAAGTCGGTTGGGCGCATATTGATTGGGCACTGCAGCGCCATTTGAAGCGGGAATTGACGCCGGAAGAGGCTTCGGCCGCGAAGCTCTGGCATACCGAACTTCAGGGTGAAG
>CAMAQU010000154.1 GCA_945860425.1 Sphingomonas paucimobilis | reverse complement strand
GTAAGCCCGCTGAAGTCATCGCCAAGATGGTCGACGGCGCGGTTGCTAAGTTTGTTAAGGAAAATGCGCTGCTCAACCAGCTGTTTGTCTTGGACGGTAAGACCAAGATTTCGGATGTGGTTTCGGCTGCTGGCAAAGAGGCTGGTACGTCGATCGTCCTTAAGGACTATGTCCGCTTTCAGCTTGGCGAAGGCATTGAAAAGGTTGAAAGCGATTTTGCGGCAGAAGTCGCAGCAGCAGCAGGTATCTAATCCTTCTGCTTGGCAAGGGCGCACACGCTAGCTAGTGTGTGCGCCACGCCTTTATTGATCGGCTTATTGAGAGAGACGCCCCAACCATGTCCCGCCCCGGCTTCAAACGTATCCTTCTGAAGCTATCTGGCGAAGTGCTGATGGGCGATCAGCCATTTGGCATTCATCCAGAAACGGTCGCCCGTATGGCGATGGAGGTCAAAGCCGCCAAAGGCGCGGGCTTTGAGCTGTGCCTTGTCATCGGTGGCGGGAATATCTTCCGTGGCATGGCTGGGGCCGCCAAGGGTATGGATCGCGCACAGGCCGATTATATGGGCATGTTGGCAACGGTCATGAATGCGCTCGCTATGCAGAATGCGCTGGAACAACTGGGCGTTGATACCCGTGTTCAATCCGCAATTCAGATGGATCAAGTCTGCGAACCCGTGATCCGGCGACGCGCCGAACGCCATATCCAAAAAGGTCGTGTGGTGATTTTCGCAGCTGGCGTCGGCAGCCCCTATTTCACGACAGATTCTGGGGCCGCGCTGCGTGCCGCCGAAATGAAGTGCGATGCCTTGTTCAAGGGAACAAGCGTCGATGGCGTCTATGATGCCGACCCCAAAATTGTGCCAACGGCCAAACGCTATGACCGCGTCGGCTTTGACACGGTTTTGTCTGATAATCTGAAAGTCATGGATGCAAGCGCCGTCGCGCTGTGCCGAGACAATGACATCCCGATCGTCGTATTCTCCATCCGCCAAGAGGGCAATTTGGCCCGTGTTCTGGCGGGTGAGGGCACCGCAACGATCGTTTCAAACAACGCTTAAAGGAGCAGGATTATGCCCGCCTATAACAAGGCTGATATTGAACGTCGCATGCATGGCGCTTTGGACTCGCTTAAAAGCGATCTGAGCGGCCTGCGCACGGGCCGCGCCAACACCTCTTTGCTCGATCCCATTCAGGTTGAAGTGTATGGCGCGATGATGCCCCTTAACCAGGTGGCGACGGTTTCCGCCCCCGAACCGCGCCTGCTTTCGGTTCAGGTGTGGGACAAGTCGAACATGACGCCAGTTGAAAAGGCCATCCGTTCGGCTGGTCTTGGTATCAACCCGATTGTGGATGGCCAGAATATTCGTCTTCCTATCCCTGATATGACCGAAGAGCGCCGCAAGGAGCTCGTCAAACTGGCGCACCAATATGCGGAAAAAGCCAAAATCGCGGTGCGCAATGTTCGTCGTGACGGCAATGACGATCTGAAGGCCGATGAAAAGAAGAAAGAAATTAGCGAGGATGATCGCAAGCGTTTGGAAACAGAAGTCCAGAAGCTGACCGACGGTCTGATTGCTGATATCGATAATGCCCTTGCCGCCAAGGAAAAGGAAATACTCGGCAAGTGAGCGCCACGCCGGCCCCAGCGGCCGCGTCAGGGCAGGGGGGTAAGATCCCCCGCCATGTCGCGATCATCATGGACGGCAATGGTCGCTGGGCCAAACGTCGGCTGCTGCCGCGCATCGCCGGGCATCGCAAAGGGATAGAGGCGGCCAAGACAGTCGTCCGCGCTGCGGGCGATCTGGGCGTTGAAGTGCTGACACTTTATGCTTTCTCGACCGAAAATTGGCGCAGGCCCGCGGACGAAGTCAGTGACCTTATGGGGCTGCTTCGCCACTTCATTGTAAGTGATTTGGATGAATTAGCGGCAAATGGTGTCCGCCTGCGTATCATCGGTGAGTATAAGGCGTTGCAGCCAGATCTGGTCGATTTGATCGACCAGGCGGTTAGTCGTACTGCGCCCAACAGCAAAACAACGCTCGTCATCGCACTCAACTATGGCTCTCAGGCTGAAATTGCTCGCGCGGCACGTCGTTTGGCGGAGCAGGTTCGAGACGGGGTTATCGAATCCTCTGATATTGATGAGCAGATGATGGAAAGCGCCTTTGATACGGCGGGACTTCCACCGCCGGACCTCCTTATTCGCACATCGGGCGAGCAGCGACTTTCCAATTTTTTGATGTGGCAGGCCGCTTATGCAGAGCTCATGTTCGTTGACACGCTTTGGCCAGATTTTGGCAAGGCTGAACTCGCTGCCGCGATTGAACACTATGCCGTGCGGGAAAGGCGCTTTGGTGGGTTGTGACGCCTGAACTTTTACAGCGCATTGTGACGGGTGTGATCCTCATTGTGGTTGCCGGGCTAGAGCTCTGGCTGGGCGGTCATGCGCTTTGGGTCATGGCCACGATCGTCAGCCTTGTGATGATGCATGAATGGATTGGTCTAACAGGGCAGGCGGATCAGCGGCGGAGCGCGCAATATGCTTTATGTATTCCCCTTGCACTCCTCTATCCATTGGCCGCTGGGCCGGGTTCGGTGGCTGCATTGGCCTTTGCAGGTGTTACTCTCTTCCTTCTGCTCAAGACACGCAATCTCTGGCTTGCAAGTGGCGCCATCTACATTGGCTTGCCCATTTTGGCGCTGCTATGGTTGCGTGCGCAGGATAATGGCTTGCTGCTTGCCTTTTGGGGGCTCTCGCTTGTCTGGGCGACAGATATTGGTGCTTTCTTCGCAGGACGAAGCTTCGGTGGGCCCAAGGTTGCGCCCCGAATTAGCCCGAATAAAACTTGGTCCGGTCTTTTTGGAGGGATGCTTGCCGCGCTCTTCTTGGGCTGGGCATTGACGACCTATTGGGGGCTTCCTTTTGAGTTGGCGCTGATTAGTCCGCTGCTTGCCATCCTTGCCCAAATGGGGGATTTCTTTGAAAGCTGGCTGAAACGTCGGGCAGGCGTCAAGGATAGTGGCACGCTTATCCCAGGACATGGCGGTGTGTTGGATCGTCTGGATGGAGTTGTAACGTCCCTACCAGTCGCGGCCCTTCTTGTGTGGCTTGGTCTTTAAGGGATGCCCATGAAAAGCGTGAGCATTCTTGGCGCAACAGGCTCAATCGGAAAATCCACGCTGGATTTGGTTCAGCGTCAGCCTGACGCTTATAAAGTTGAGGCTTTGACGGCCCAATCCAATGTTCCTGAACTTGCCGCCGCCGCAATCGCCGTGCAGGCGCGCTTGGCCGTGATTGGGGATGAAAGCCTTTATGCGGAGCTGAAAGAGGCACTTTCCGGGACAGATATTGGTGTGGGTGCCGGACGAGACGCGGTTGTTGCTGCGGCCGCTTCTGGTGCGGATTGGACAATGGCGGCAATTGTGGGCTGTGCAGGGCTGGAGCCCGTCATGGCGGCGATTGAGCAAGGCGGCACAGTTGCGTTGGCCAATAAGGAGGCGCTGGTTTCGGCGGGCGATGTACTCATGTCGGCCGTGGCGGAGAAGGGTACGACCCTACTTCCGGTGGATTCTGAGCATAATGCGATTTTTCAATGCTTTGAAGATCGAAACGCGGCCCATGTTCGGCGTGTTATCTTGACGGCAAGTGGCGGCCCATTCCGGACAATGGCGGCGACGGACCTTGTGAATGTGACGCCGGCGCAGGCTGTGCGTCATCCAAATTGGTCCATGGGTGCCAAGATTTCGGTCGATTCAGCGACGCTGATGAACAAAGGCTTGGAGTTGATTGAAGCCTATCATCTGTTTCCTGTAGAGGCGGACCAACTGGACGTGATCGTTCATCCCCAATCGGTCATCCATTCTATGGTGGAATATCAGGACGGATCAGTTCTCGCGCAATTAGGGTCGCCTGATATGCGCACGCCCATTGCCTATTGCCTTGCCTTTCCAGATCGGATGCACGCGCCCGTTGCGCGGCTCGACTATGCGCAGATTGGCCAGTTGGAGTTTGAGGATCCAGATTTGGATCGTTTCCCCTGCTTGCGGCTGGCCAAGTCTGCCTTGGCGGCTGGCGGATCCCGCCCTGCAATATTAAACGCCGCCAATGAGATAGCCGTTGCCGGATTTCTTGGCGGGCAGATTGGCTTCATGTCCATCCCTGCCGTTGTGGAATCGGTTTTGGAACAGTATGACGCGCCAGCGCCTTCCACCATCCGGGATGTTCTGGATATTGATGAAGAGGCGCGCCGCCTTGCCAGGCTCAAGATGGAGGCCGTAGCTGCATGATCGACTCGCCCGGCTTTCTCTGGACGATTGCCTGCTTCATTCTGCTGATCGGGCCGCTCGTTTTTGTTCATGAGTTGGGCCATTTTCTCGTCGCCCGGTTTTTTGGGGTTAAAGTTGAAGCCTTTTCCATTGGCTTTGGGCGCGAAGTTTTTGGGTGGACAGATCGGCTCGGTACACGGTGGAAGCTTGGTTGGCTGCCTTTGGGCGGCTATGTGCGCTTCGCCGGGGATATGAACGGTGC
>CAMAQU010000153.1 GCA_945860425.1 Sphingomonas paucimobilis | reverse complement strand
GAAGTGAAAGCTGGGACTTTGCATCAGGCCCAAGCGTTGGCTCTTTTCCAGATTTGCGTGCCTCTGCCAGCCTCCGCAGGATCGCGTGAGAGTATTGGATGGGGGCCGGCATCAATTCAGGGGTCTCGCGGCAGGCGTAGCCAAACATAATGCCCTGGTCGCCAGCGCCATCGCGGTCGACGCCCTGAGCGATGTGCGCAGACTGCTCGTGAAGGAGATTGTGAACCTTCAGAGTGTTCCAGTGGAACTTTTCCTGCTCGTAGCCAATGTCCTTAACGCAGTCGCGGACAATGGCCTCGACCCTTTCGAGCATCGACTTTGTTGCAGCTTCAGTCGAAAGACCCACTTCGCCGCCAACCACAACAGTGTTCGTGGTCGCGAAGGTTTCGCACGCGACGCGCGCATTCGGCTCCTCCGTCAGGAATGCATCCAGAATTGCGTCCGAAATCCTGTCGCACACCTTATCGGGGTGGCCCTCAGAGACAGACTCAGAGGTAAAAATGTAGTCGCTGCGAGACATTGAGACTTCTTTCGATCAGTAGCGGTAATGTTCCGATTTGAACGGGCCATCCACTGTGACGCCGATGTAGTCGGCCTGTTCCTTGCGCAGTTCGGTCAGTTTGACGCCGATCTTTTTCAGGTGCAGGCGGGCGACTTTTTCATCCAGGGCCTTGGGCAGGATATAGACGCCGGGGGCGTAGTCTTGGCCTTTGGTCCAAAGCTCGATCTGGGCCAGAACCTGATTGGTGAAGGAGGCCGACATCACAAAGGACGGGTGACCCGTGGCGTTGCCAAGGTTCAGAAGGCGGCCTTCGGAGAGCAGGATCAGACGGCTGCCCGAGGGCATCTCGATCATATCCACCTGTTCTTTGATGTTGGTCCATTTGTGGTTGCGAAGGCTGGCGACCTGAATTTCGTTGTCGAAGTGGCCGATGTTGCCGACGATGGCCATGTCCTTCATCTCGCGCATGTGTTCGATGCGGATGACGTCGCGGTTGCCAGTGGTGGTGATGAAGATGTCGGCGCTGGCGACTTCGTCTTCCAAGAGGGTGACTTCGTAGCCGTCCATTGCCGCCTGCAGGGCGCAGATCGGGTCAACTTCGGTGACCTTCACGCGGGCGCCTGCGCCACGGAGGGACGCGGCCGAGCCTTTGCCCACGTCGCCGTAACCGCAGACCACGGCGACCTTGCCGGCCATCATGGTGTCGGTGGCGCGGCGGATGCCGTCGACCAGCGATTCCTTGCAGCCGTATTTGTTATCAAACTTTGACTTGGTCACAGAGTCATTCACGTTGATCGCCGGGAAGGGCAATTGACCGGACTTGTGCAGGTCATAAAGGCGATGCACGCCCGTGGTGGTTTCCTCGGACACGCCTTTGATGGCGGCCTTGGTTTTGGTGAAGAAACCGGGGGTTTCTTTCATGCGCTTGTAAATCTGCTTTTTGATGACCTCTTCCTCTTCCGACTGCGGAACGGGGATGATGTCTTCACCAGCTTCGGCGCGTGCGCCGAGCAGGACATAGAGCGTGGCGTCGCCGCCATCATCGAGGATCATGTTCGCGCCCTCAGGGAACATGAAGGATTTGTCGAGGTAATCCCAATGCTCGGTCAGGGTCTGGCCCTTGATCGCGAAGACCGGGATGCCGGCGGCGGCAATGGCGGCGGCGGCGTGGTCTTGGGTTGAGAAGATGTTGCACGAGGCCCAACGCACATCGGCGCCAAGGGCTGTCAGCGTTTCAATCAACGCGGCGGTCTGGATGGTCATGTGCAGCGAGCCCACGATCCGCGCGCCTTTCAGCGGCTTCGTGGTGCCAAACTCTTCGCGGCAGGCCATCAGGCCCGGCATTTCGGTTTCGGCAATGGTCAGTTCTTTGCGGCCGAAGTCAGCCAATCCAATGTCTTTGACGATATAATCCGCAGCCATAGCGGCGCTCTCCTTGATCCTTTGATTGGTGGGCAGATAGCATTATGAAGGCGCTTCGACAACCAAGGCCCGCATCATGAAACAACCCCGTGCTTGGCAGCGCATGCTTTCCGGCCGCAGACTTGACCTCTTGGACCCCACACCGATGGATATCGAGGTGGAAGACATCGCCCATGGGCTGGCCTTTGTGGCGCGTTGGAACGGCCAGACCCGGGGGGATTGGCCCTATTCGGTGGCGGAACATTCGCTGCTGGTGGAAGAGATTTTCAGCCGCCAGAACCCGGGCATTGCGGCGCGCTGGCAATTGGCGGCGCTGCTGCATGATGCGCCGGAATATGTGATTGGCGATATGATCAGCCCGGTCAAAGCGGCAATTGGCGCGGCTTATGGCGAGTTGGACCTGCGGTTGACGGCGGCGGTGCATCTGCGCTTTGGGCTGCCGGCGCAGTTGCCGGGGGCGATCAAGACGGCGATCAAATCGGCTGACAAAATCTCGGCCTGGTTGGAGGCGGTGCAAATCGCGGGGTTTACCGAGGCCGAGGCGGACAAGCTGTTTGGCCGACCGGAAACCGCGGTGCTGCGCGGACTTAAAATCAAGTTGGAGCCGCCCGCAACGGTGCGGGCGGCCTTCATTGCGCGTCACACCGCGCTGCTGCAGGGCCTCTAGCGCTTAAATCGAGAGGTCTTCGGGGGATTTTCCAGCCTTCAACGCGGCTGCAAACCAGCGCGGCTTGCGGCCACGACCCGACCAAGTGTCAGATTTATCGGCTGGATTGGCGTATTTCGGCGTCGCCGGTGCGCGTCTGCGGATCTTGGTAACAGCGCCCGTCAACTCAGCCAGCGAGAACCCCATCGCGCGGGCCTTTTCTTCAAGCTCAGCCAGGGCGTTCTTCTTTTTGCGATCTTCGAAGGTCGAAATGGCTTTCGAAACCTTCGCCTGGAGATCCTTAAGCTCTTTCAAAGACAGGTCATCAATATTCATCGACATGTTGGCTTCCTTATGAACAATAAAACAATACGTAAACCTAATGGGATAACGTCATAAGTCAGCTTATCGCGGTTGGCAACAAATCTGATTATCTTGGGCTGCGTTTTGCCAGAATGCGCTGAAGCGTGCGGCGGTGCATAGACAACCGGCGGGCGGTTTCGGACACGTTGCGATCACACATTTCATAGACACGCTGAATATGTTCCCAACGCACCCGATCCGCCGACATCGGGTTTTCTGGCGGTGCGGGCATCGCCTCGCCCTTGGCAAGAAGGGCGTTGGTGATGTCATTGGCGTCGGCCGGTTTGGAAAGATAATCCGTCGCGCCGATTTTTACGGCGGCCACGGCGGTTGCAATCGCGCCATAGCCGGTCAGCACCACGATCCGGCAATCGGGCCTGCGATCGCGCAGGGCTTCGACCACATCAAGGCCGTTGCCGTCTTCCAGCCGCAAGTCCACGACGGCGTAGGCGGGCGGGCGCGAAACGGCGATGGCGCGGCCTTCGGCAACACTGGCGGCGGTTTCGGGCTGAAAGCCGCGTTTTTCCATAGCTTTGGCAAGACGCTTTACGAACGCCTCATCATCATCCACCAACAAGAGGCTGCGATCTGTTCCCAGTTCGGCCGAGGGTTCGTCAACCATTCCCAGTCCTTCCATATCCGCCTGCGCTTAATCTAGGCCGTGAGGGGTGCCCGGTCAAACCGGGCAACGATGGCAGGGTCACGATCCTGACTTTGAGACGAAGCATGCGGTCCGTGCTGCCATATCACTGGCGCTGTCCTCGCGCTTGAAAAACTCAACAAATCCATGACCGGGCAAAACGAGGTAGGTAAAGGTGGAATGGTCCACCAGATAGAATTCGTCGGTCGCGTCCTGCTTTTTGTAATAGGCCTTATAGGCCTGCGCGGCGGCCTTGATCTGTTCGTCGCTGCCGGTGAGGCCGATCATTTTGGGGTGCAGGTTTGCGGCAAAATCACGCACCACCTCGGGTGTGTCGCGGGCAGGATCGATGGAGATGAAGGCGGGCTGCACGTCAAACCCGGATTCATCCAAGATATCGATCGCCTCGGCATTGCGCGCGTTGTCCATCGGGCAGACATCGGGGCAGAAGGTGTAGCCGAAATAAAGCAGCGTTGGCTTGGTGAAAATCTCGGCATCGGTCACGGTTTGGCCATCGCCGTTGACCAAGGACATTGGGCCGCCAATGGCGCCACCGCCCACGGCGCC
Organism: Sphingomonas paucimobilis; assembly: GCA_945860425.1. Classification (GTDB taxonomy): domain Bacteria; phylum Pseudomonadota; class Alphaproteobacteria; order Sphingomonadales; family Sphingomonadaceae; genus Aquisediminimonas; species Aquisediminimonas paucimobilis_A. The sequence goes on along the minus strand of CAMAQU010000153.1, from coordinate 463 downwards.
ACCCCGACATTCGGCAAAGATATCGGCGCTTTGATTGGACTGGATCACGTAATAAGTGCCGCCCAGCAATGCCGCCATCGCAATCAGCGCCGCACCCGCATAGAGTTTTGTCATGCCCACCCACTCCGTTCACGCAGGTTCGCGTTGAACCCGTACCAGCACAGCCTTATCAATCACAGTATCCGCATCAAGGCCGATTGTCATGAAAACCGCAGGACATCTTGACGCTTTGCGCCCCGAGCGGGGCAATTGGCTGCGGCTTCAGACGCTGGTGCTGTTGCGCTGGATGGCGATTGCCGGGCAGCTTGTGGCGATTGGGGTGGCCACGCGGGTTTATGACATCGACCTGCCGCTTGGGCTGTGTTTCATGGCGGTGGGCGTGGCGGTCATTGCCAATTTGATTTTGGTGGCGGTGTATCCCGCCAACAAGCGGATGAGCGAGACCGAGGCGCTGTTGGCGCTG
>CAMAQU010000152.1 GCA_945860425.1 Sphingomonas paucimobilis | reverse complement strand
ACATTGGCCGTCTGAGTGATGCCGAGTTGATCGAACTGCGGCGCAGCAAGATGGGCATGGTGTTCCAAAGCTTTGGCTTGCTGCCGCATCGCACTGCACTGGAAAACGTCGCTTTTCCTCTGGAAATGCGCGGGCAAGATCGCGCATCGCGGATCGCGCGTGCCAGCGAGATGCTCGCGCTGGTCGGTCTTAAGGGCCGCGAGGGCTATTTCCCACGCGAATTGTCAGGCGGGCAGCAACAGCGCGTGGGCATTGCCCGGTCGCTGGCCGTAGAGCCGGACATCTGGTTTCTCGACGAACCCTTCTCCGCACTTGATCCGCTGATCCGGCGCGAGATGCAGGACGAATTCCTACGGCTCAAGGCAATGGTTGCCAAGACCATCGTCTTCATCACCCATGACTTTGACGAAGCCCTGCGTCTGGCTGACCGCATTGCCATTATGAAGGATGGCGCCGTAGAGCAGGTCGATACGCCCGAACGCATCGTGCTGTCGCCCGCAACGCCCTATGTGGCGAAATTCACCGCCGCGGTTGATCGCACCCGGGTGGTGCGCGCCGGGGCGCTCGCCAAGGCGGTCAACGGCACGCCGGTTGACGGCACGGCGCTGCCTGCAGCACAAACGCTGCATATGCTGGGCCGCCAGATTGTCGAAGACACCCGTGCGCAGATCCCGTTGTGTGATGACCAAGGGAGGATCACCGGGATCTTGGACAGAAAGGCCGCGGTGGATCTGTTGCTGGGGCCAGCCCCATGATGTCGGACGCCAAGACTGTCGAACACCAAGCCTTCGATCAAAAGCGCATTGCGCTGGCACTTGTGCTGGCCGCGGTCGTGCTTGTTGTGTTTCGCAATGTGCTGCCCCCGGCTTTGCTGCGCGTCCCCGAGTCTCTGGTGCTGCCCTTTGCCGACGTGATCAACGTCATCTTTGCCTTTGCCCGAGATGATCTGGGCCTGATGACGGCCACCCGCGCCTTTTCAGATGCGGTAGAGTTCTGTCTCGATGTCACGGCAAACCTCCTTTACGGCAAATCGCGGTGGCCCCGCCTAGGTCCGATCCCTTGGGTGGTGATCGCGGCAACCTTTGCGGTGATCGGCTACGCCTTGGCGGGTTGGCGTCTGGCAATGATCTCGGGGGGCACATTCGTCTGGATTGCTGTCATGGGGCAATGGAAATGGGCGATGGAGACGCTGTCGGTCATCGTGGTTGCGGCACCGCTTTCGATTGTGATTGGCCTTGCCGTGGGGACGTTGGCGTGGCGGTCGCGCTTTGCCGAGCGGATCATAAACCCGCTGCTGAACATCGCACAGTCGATGCCGCACTTTGCCTACATGATCCCGGTCGTGGTGTTTATTGGCGTTGGCCCCAAGGCTGGCGCCATTGTAACGGTGATCTTTTCAGTGCCACCCATGATCCGCATGACGCTGTTGGGATTGCGCGCGGTCTCGCCAGAAATCATCGAAAGCGGCAAGATGAGTGGTGCGACGCGCTGGCAACTGATGACCCGCGTCCGCCTGCCGGCCGCTCGGACCGAGCTGTTGATCGGCGTCAATCAGGTGATCATGCAAAGCTTGGCCATGGTGGTTCTGGCTTCATTTATCGGCATGCCGGGCCTTGGCCAGAAACTCTTGCAACTGTTGCAAGCGCTGAAAATCGGTCTCTCGGTCGAAATCGGGATAACCATTGTGCTTTTGGCCGTCGTTCTGGACCGTCTGTCCAAGGCTTGGGCGGTGAAACAGCCCGAACATCACGCACCCGGCGCAAGCTGGGTCCAGCGCCATCGGTATTGGGTGATCTGGGCGGGGCTGGTGGCCATTGGTCTTGGTCTTGCAGCCCTCCATCCCTATTTCATCGAAGTTGACCGCAAGCAGGCGCTCAGCCTCGCCGGGCCGATTGACAGCCTTGTCGGCGGCTTCATCGATATGATCTCGCCAGTGACCGATTGGCTGCGATGGTTCCTTATCACATGGATTCTCATCCCGGTGCGCGATGCCTTCCTGTGGCTGCCAACATCAGCCGTTCTGGTGCTACTGGCCGGTATCGGCTGGCGCATTGGGGGCGCACGTTCGGCGCTGATCTGTCTGGCCTTCGTCCTGCCCATCGCGCTGTCGGGCTGGTGGGACCGCGCGATGATCACGGTCTATACCGTGACGGTTTCGGTTGCGCTTGCCCTGATTATCGGGGTGCCGCTGGGCATTTTCGGTGCCAGCAAGCCAGTCCGCGCTCAGCGGTTCCTGCTGATCTGCGACACGCTGCAGACCTTCCCCAGCTTCATCTATCTCATCCCGGTGGTCATGCTGTTCGGGGTGAACGACGTTGCGGTGGTTGCGGCAGTGATGGTTTTTGCGACTGTGCCGATCATTCGCTACACCATTGAAGGCCTACGCGGCATCCCACCCGAGATCGTGGAATCGGCCGAGATGTCAGGCTCAACCAACGGCCAGATTCTTTGGCATGTGAAACTGCCACTTGCTGTGCCCACACTGGTGGTGGGCGCCAATCAATCGATCATGTTCGCGCTGTTCATGGTCATCATTGCCGCCTTCATCGGCACCCAGGATCTTGGGCAAGAGATGCAGCGCGCTCTGTCTTCGACCGATGTCGGTAAGGGCCTGGTGCTAGGGTTCGCAGTGGCTTTTGTGGGGATGATGACGGACCACCTGATCACGCGATGGTCCGAAACGCGCAAACATGCTTTGGGAATGTAATGCCGTGCCAAAGTCAGCACTTTCCACTCGTGATGATAGGCCAGACCAGGGGAGGTCCTCCTCTGCAAGTTCCATGGATCTGCATCTCATGCACCTGCAAACGAAGCATCCGCTCCATGCAACGTGCTCATGTTTGACGGCAGCGCCCGAGCCGCAACGATGTAACCCGGTGGCTCTGCATGATCGCCTGCGCAGAACTGTCATTTGGGAAATGACTGCGGTCGGGCGCGCCCAAGCGCAGAACACGCTTCGCACCTATGGGGCCGACACCCTTAATCCAACGCGCCTGCGTGAGGTGCGGTCAATAACTCAGAGCCAGTTAAGGCGAGACAGTGCCCGCTTAAACCGACCATTCGCCGCTCGAAGTGTATCAACCGAGTATCGCGCCGTAACGGCTTGACTCGAGGGGTTCAAAAGATTGCCAGATTAGGAAATCGCCAATGCCTCGCCCAAGGACAGATAGCGGAACTCTGGTGCTGCTTGCTGCGTCTATTCTTGCATTTGCCTTGGGGTCTATTCATGCGTTTTCTGTGCTTGTGCCGCCTCTGGAAAACCATTTTGGAGCGCCGCGTGCACTGGTCAGTGCGACTTACTCACTTGCGCTTGGGTCGCTGACAATTGCGGTCCTCTTCGGCCATCGGTTATTCGCGTGTTTCTCAGCGTCCCGTTTTGTCTTGCTCATCTGCACGGTCGCCGCACTGGGCGCATTGATCGCTGCGACAGCGCCCTCGTTACCGATTGTTTGGCTTGGCTACAGCCTATTTTTTGGTGGGGCGAACGGCCTCGGCTATAGCTTCGGGCTTCACATTGCGTCGCAGGCAAATGAAGGGCGTGAAGGCACCTCCATAGGCATCGTCACGGCAGCCTACGCGCTTGGCGCGACAATTTCCCCCTTTTTCTTCGTGCAAGCCCTGACGTTTGGCGGGGTACGATCAGCGATGTTCGGATTGGCTGGTGCACTGGTTTTGGCTGCCCTAATCTGCGCCAGCTTGCTGAAAGTTTCAAAGGTCGCTTTCAAAGCAGAAGCTGGTCAAACGTCACATACCAATTTGCGAATTGGCGAATTTCTATTGTTGTGGGTGGGATACGGATCCGCTGTCGCTGCTGGGTTGATGACGATCGGGCATGCGGCCGGCATAGCGCATGCTCAAGGGTTTGGGGGCGCCGTATGGACCGCTCCTGCATTGATCGCGGCTTGTAGCTTGGCAGGCAGCTTAATCGCAGGCCGGTTGGTTGACCAAATTCTTGCGCCTCGATTGCTTGTCGCTCTGCCATTATTGTCAGCCGCCGGGTTGGGCGTGCTTTCAGTTCCGATGAACCCTGACCTAACAATGTGCAGCTTAGCCGTTGTAGGCTTTTCATACGGCGGCATTATCGCTGCTTATCCCGCAGTCATCGCAAAGATTTTCGGAGCCGCGAACAGCTCATGGATTTACGGGCGTGTTTTCACGGCATGGGGGTGTGCTGGGATATTTGCTCCATGGCTTGCCGGAATACTGTTTGACCGCACGCACTCTTATCAATTGGCGCTCTGGATGGGGGGGATTCTTGGAGTGACATCAATTTGCGCCATCCTTGTGTTCTTCCGCCAAGGCACACCTCACTAAATTCCTTGGCTCAAAGCTGAAATCGGCTCGTAGCGCCCAGTTGCGCTAAGTTGATGCTACACGATCACGCCATGCGAATTGCAGGTCAGCACGCGTGTGGTTGGGGGAAATCTAGTCACCGTTATCCATGTTGCAGCTTCAACGAAGCGTTGGCCTGCCCCAATCTAGTGGTCCGGTTTCAGTCTTAGTGCATGATTGGTCTTGACGCTACGGCTGGCGTGGCCGGTGGAGCGGCTCCGGATGGCGTAGCCGGCCACTGGATGACCTCGGGAGCTGGCGGGCGATAGCCCAAGGATGAG
>CAMAQU010000151.1 GCA_945860425.1 Sphingomonas paucimobilis | reverse complement strand
TCTCGCTCGACGCGCGATCTGCCAGATCGGGTTCCCGCAAAGGTTCGTTCTGGAGCGTGGTCAGCGTATCCTGCGCTTCGCGATGGATGGAGTCTTTCCAACCAATCAGCTTGCGCTTGAAATAAGCAAGCTGACGTGGGCTCATGAACGGTTCGTCGTCACTGGGGCGATACTCAAGGTCTTCGGCGTCTGTCGCGCCTTTTGTGTCTATATCACCACTCTGTGCAATCGACATGATGGTCTCTCCATTTTCGCCGTAAGCGAACGGCGATGTTGTCCCCGCTAGCTGGGCCTATAGTGATGCCGTTTCGGACGCACAAGCGCCCAAATTGATGCAAAACAAATAACAGGTTTACACGAACCAAACGCCAGTTTGCCGCCGCACAGAGATTAGCCGTTACCTTTCAATGCTTGGCAAGCTGGCTTCGCCACGGCATAGGCCGCTCATGCACGATATTCGACTGATCCGAGAAAATCCGCAAAGCTTTGATGACGGCCTTGCCCGGCGCGGCGTCGCGCCTCAGGCCGCTGCACTCCTATCCCTAGATGAGCAAGTTCGGGCTGCGATCAAAACTGCGGAAGACATCCAAGCAAAGGCAAATGCTTCAGCCAAGGCTATTGGCGCTGCAATGGGTCGTGGAGATCGCGACGAAGCAGAGCGCTTGAAAGCCGAAGTGGCGGGTTTGAAGACAGATCTGCCGCAACGCGATGCAGAGGTGCGCGACCTTTCCGCTGCCTTGCGCGCTACACTCTCAGCCCTGCCAAATCTCCCTGCGGCAGATGTTCCGCATGGTCTGGATGAACAGGGCAATGTGTTTGTCTCAGACTTTGGTGACAAACCCAACCTTTCCTTTGAGGCGAAGGAGCATGACCGCCTTGATGCGGGACTTGGTCTAGACTTTGAAACCGCAGCGGAAGTGTCTGGCGCGCGCTTTGCCTATCTGCGCGGCGGCGTTGCCCGTCTTAATCGTGCGCTTGGTCAGTTCATGCTTGACCTGCACACGCGGGATTTTGGGTATGAGGAAGTGGCCCCGCCACTCATGGTCCGCGACGAAGCCGTTTTTGGCACAGGCCAGCTGCCCAAATTTGCAGATGATCTGTTCAAGACAAGCGATGGCCGCTGGTTAATTCCAACGGCCGAAGTGTCCCTAACCAATATGGTGCGGGAAAAAATTCTGAGCGAAGGCGAACTCCCCTTACGCTTTACTGCACTCACCCAATGCTTTCGATCGGAAGCGGGCTCGGCGGGCCGCGATACACGCGGATTTATTCGCCAGCATCAGTTTGAAAAGGTAGAGCTCGTTTCCATTACTCCGCCGGACATGTCCGATGCAGAGCATGAACGCATGACCGAAGCGGCAGAGACAGTCCTCAAGAAACTCGGCCTGCATTTCCGTCGCATGTTGTTGTGCGCGGGTGACATGGGCTTCACCGCGCGCAAAACATATGATCTTGAGGTTTGGTTGCCGGGTCAAAAAGCCTATCGTGAAATCTCCAGCTGCTCCAATTGCGGCGATTTTCAAGCCCGACGGATGAACGCCCGTTATCGCCCCGAAGGCGAAAAGGGCACGCGTTTTCTGCATACGCTCAACGGGTCGGGGCTTGCGGTCGGGCGCACGCTTGTCGCCATATTGGAAAATTATCAGCAAGAAGATGGCAGCATCACCGTGCCAGACGTGCTTCGCCCTTATCTCGGTGGCACAGATGTGTTGCGGCCCTGATTTTGACCAATAGGAGTCGGCCCGCTTTTGCGTGACTTTACCGTGCTGATCCCGTAACGCGCCTGACCATAATGACACGCACTTCTCTTCCTGCTCAGCCGAAAGTCGGCATGGTCTCGCTCGGTTGCCCAAAGGCATTGGTGGATAGTGAGCGGATCCTCACAAAGTTGCGGGCTGATGGCTATGGCCTATCGCCTGATTATGCGGGCGCCGATGTTGTTCTGGTTAACACCTGCGGCTTTCTGGATAGTGCCAAGGAAGAAAGCCTTGAAGCCATTGGCGAAGCCATTGCCGAAAATGGCCGCGTTATTGTGACAGGCTGCATGGGGAATGAAGCCGACGTCATCCGGGCGCGCTTCCCCGAAGTCCTCGCCATTTCAGGCCCGCATCAATATGAAGCGGTTGTGGAAGCAGTCCATGAAGCGGCCCCGCCCGTCCCGCATGCCTTTGTCGATCTGGTGCCCGAAGCAGGTCTAAAGCTCACGCCACGTCATTACAGCTATCTTAAGATCTCTGAGGGCTGCAATCATCGCTGCAGCTTCTGCATCATACCATCCATCCGAGGGGACCTTGCGTCCCGCAGACCCGACGCCATTTTGCGCGAGGCTGAAAAGCTGATTGCTGCTGGCACAAAGGAATTGCTGGTCATCAGCCAAGATACATCGGCTTATGGTGTCGACATTCGGCACGAGGCAAAACCTTGGAAGGGCGGCGAAGTTCGGGCTCATATGACTGATTTGGCGCGTGAATTGGGCAAGCTTGGGGCGTGGGTACGCCTTCACTATGTTTACCCCTATCCGCATGTGGATCAGGTCATTCCGCTGATGGCCGATGGTCTTGTGCTCCCTTATCTCGACATCCCCTTTCAACACGCCGCGCCCTCTGTCCTCAAATCCATGCGCCGCCCGGCCAATGAAGCGAAAGTGCTGGAGCGCATCCGCTCTTGGCGCACCATCGTGCCCGACATTGCAATCCGCTCTAGCTTTGTCGTTGGCTTTCCGGGCGAGACAGAAGCAGACTTCCAATATCTTCTCGATTGGCTTGATGAAGCGCAATTGGATCGTGTTGGTGCGTTCCGATTTGAACCCGTTGAAGGGGCCGCGGCCAATGATCTTCCGGGCGCTGTTCCCGAAGAGGTGAAGGAAGAACGCTACGCCCGCATCATGGAAAAGACGGCGGCCATCTCTGCCGCAAAGCTCGAAGCCAAAATTGGCCGGACGCTCGACGTTATCATAGACGATGTTGATGAAGATGGCGGCGCCAATGCGCGTTCGAAAGCTGACGCACCGGAAATTGATGGCCATGTCTTTTTGCGCGACGCCGGCCAATTGTCGCCCGGCGACATTGTGTCCGTTATGATCGAGGATGCAGATGAACACGACCTCTATGGCGTGCCCACAGGACTGAGTGCGCCCTCAGCACACTGACAAGACCGCGTCTACTCTGTGCGCGGCAGGAGACATGCAATGAACCGTTTCAGCCATCTTATCCAGCCAGATCAGGGGCAAGAGGCGCGCGACATTCATCTGATCGCAAAGCATGAACTTGTCGACTGGGTCGGCACCATGCCAGAGCGCGCGCGCGTCGCGTTGCAAATTGCACGATTTGCGGCCAATCCCGGTGAAATCGCCATTCTACCCGGAGACAAGCCCGACGACTGGGCAGCAGTGCTGGGCATAGGCAAGCGCCGAACAGCTTGGGATCTGGCATCTGTGGCCCAAAAACTGCCGGAAGGCACCTATCGCCTCAGCAACGCGACACCGGGGATGAGCGGTCTAGGCTGGATGCTGACGCATTATCGTTTTGATCGCTTTCTGTCTGCGGCCGACGTCCCGGGGGAGCGCATTTTGCTCACGACCGAACCCGCCCTCATCTCTGAACAAGCTCAACTGGCCGAGGCGACCGCGCTTGTGCGCGATATGGTCAATATGCCCGCCGCTGACCTTGGCCCGGCAGAGTTACAGGCCCATGTTGAAGCCCTTGGCAAAGAATTTGATGCGCCCGTCACCATCACCCGCGGGGATGATCTGGAGACCGGTTATCCAATGATCCACGCCGTTGGTCAGGCCGCTGAAAGAAGCCGCGCGCCCCGGCTCATTGAGCTGGAATGGGGCAACCCTGCCCAACCGCGTCTCGCCATTATCGGCAAGGGCGTTGTTTTTGATTCCGGCGGCCTCAATATCAAGACAGGCTCCTTCATGCGCCTGATGAAGAAGGACATGGGCGGTGCCGCCCACGCCATCGCGCTGGCGCGATTGGTGATGGAAGCCCGCCTTCCCGTTCGGCTTCATCTGCTTGTTCCAGCTGTTGAAAATGCAATTGCCGCCAATGCCCTGCGCCCGGGGGACATCCTGCGCAGCCGCAAGGGAATCAGCGTTGAAATTGATAATACCGATGCCGAGGGCCGCTTGATCCTGGGCGATGCCCTAACCAAGGCCGCAGAATCAAATCCCGAACTGATGATCGATTTTGCAACCCTGACGGGGGCCGCCCGCGTCGCCCTTGGACCCGATTTGCCGGCCCTTTTTGTCAATGACGATGCCCTTGCCGCCGACATTGCAGACGCCGCCTCTCAGGTCGAAGACCCAATTTGGCGCATGCCCCTGTGGGATGGCTATGACGACATGCTCAAGTCCGACATTGCAGATATGGTCAACTCGGCAGAGGGCGGCATGGCGGGGTGTGTCACTGCGGCCCTTTTCCTGCGACGCTTTATCACCGAAGGAACGTCTTGGATCCATTTTGACACCTTTGCATGGCGTCCAAGCTCCAGCGCAGGCCGCCCAAAGGGCGGAGAAGCCCTTGGTCTTCGCGCCAGTTTTGAGCTTTTGAAGCGGCGTTATGCAAGGGCCTAATGCGACAATGCCCCTCCTCGCCATTGCCTAGCATGCCGTTCGTC
>CAMAQU010000150.1 GCA_945860425.1 Sphingomonas paucimobilis | reverse complement strand
GGCATAACCGCGCTCCGCCAGCCATTTCCGCGCAACGGCATAGCGCGCCTCTGGCTGATCGCCCAAAGTGAACAGGGCTTCGCGACACCCGGCAGCCTCGCCAGCGCGCGAAATATCCAGAACTTGGTCGAGTTCCAGAAACGGTGCGGATAGCTTAGATGGTCTTTTTGCAAAGGTGCAATAATGGCAGACATCACGACACAATTGGGTCAGCGGAATGAAGACCTTGCGCGAATAGCTGACGACGGTGCCATGCCCGGCCAGCGTCATCGCCTCGGCGCGCGCCAGCATGTCGGGAAGCGCAGTTGTTTCCAGTTGCGCTAGCCAGTCGCGGGCTTCGTCCGGGTTCCAGGCAGTGGCCATGTCAAATATTGGTCCTGTCCCCGCCCTTAAGCGCCAGAATTTCGCGCGCTTCATCCGGCGTTGCGACCGAAAGCCCCATATTCTCGATGATCTCACGCGCCATCCGCACTTGCTGCGCGTTGGTTTCTGCCAGCTTGCCGCGTCCGGCCCAAAGCGAGTCTTCGAGGCCGACGCGAACATTGCCGCCCATCGAGGCCGCCATGGCGACGATGCTCATCTGGCGTGCGCCGGCGCCGAGCACGGACCATTCATAGTCATCGCCAAACAGGCGGTCTGCCGTGCGCTTCATGTGCATGACATCATCGGGATGGCTACCAATCCCACCCAAAATACCGAAACAGGTCTGGATGAACAGCGGCCCCTTCACCAGCCCGCGATCCCGGAAATGCGCGAGGTTATAGAGATGGCTGGTGTCATAGCATTCAAATTCGAACCGCGTACCGAGCGGCGTCAGCAGCGCGAGCAGGTCTTCGATATCCTTGTACGTGTTCTTGAACACCAGATCGCGCGATGCGGCGAGCGTGGCCGGTTCCCACTCATGCTTCCAGTCGGTGTAGCGGTCGAGCATTGGGAACAGGCCAAAACCCATTGTGCCCATGTTGAGCGAGGCGACTTCGGGTTGGAAGGTCGTGGCCGGGCGCAAGCGTTCCTGAAGCAGCATCGAAGGATGCCCGCCAGTGGTCAGGTTGATGACCGCATCGCAGCGCTGCTTGATGACCTTCAGGAAAGGCTCAAACAGGTCCGGGTTCTGGTCAGGCCGCCCATCGACCGGATTGCGTGCGTGCAGGTGAATGATCGCCGCACCAGCTTCTGCCGCGCCAACTGAAGCTTCAGCAATTTCGTCGGCCGTGATCGGCAGATGCGGCGACATGGACGGCGTGTGGATCGCGCCGGTCACTGCGCAACTGATGATAACCTTGCCTTTTGCCACGAACCGCTCCTGCAAATATCTGATCTCATCTGGTGCTAGAAACCGCCTGACGCTTCTCAATCTGTCCTTAGATAGGTTGAGAGTCGCACCCTCACGACAAAATTCCCAATTGCCGCGCGCGGATGACTGCTTGCGGGCGCCGCCGAACGCCCAATTTGTCGTAAATCTGCTGCATGTACCATTTGACCGTACCCTCGGTCAGGCCCAAACGGTCGCCAATTTCGCGGTTGCGCAGGCCACCGCTCACCATTGTCAGAATTTCGACCTCCCGCATCGACAGACCGCTTCCCAGGCCAAAATCATCTTCCTCTACAGCCGAGATTTGCGGTGCCCCGCGCAAGATCGAGACGAGCTTTGCCGCGAAGCGGTCAACCGGGGAATCAAGCACCGGACCATTGGCATAAGATTCAATGAGCAGCGAAGACACAGCCTCGCCCTCATCAACAAAGGGCCGTACCCAGCCACCCGGCTCCGCCAGTTCAACCGCCGCCCGCACGGATCGCCGCGCTTCGGAACGATTGCCCGACAAGACAGCGATCTCCGCCAGCAGGAGTTCAAACGTCACCGCAGAGCGAACAGCACCGCGCCTGCGCACAAATTCCAACCAGCGCTTGGCTATCTTGCGCGAGCGCACGAGGCGGAAGCGGTGCATTTCAAGCCGCAACCACGCAATCGCCATCCATTCGTTCAGACGTGTGGGATTCAGTGTCGGCACGGGCTCGCTATCAAAGCTGAGATCACTCGAATGAAAGAGCAATTCGGCCTGCTCCAATTGACCCGATTTGACCAGCATTCGCACTTGCTCTGACAGCACCAATGCCCGCAATCGGTCCAGCCCGCATTCAATCGCAACCAGTTGCGCTTCCTCAAGACCCGAGAGCGCGCTGGGCATATCGCCATTTGTTGCGGCCAGACGCGCGCGGACGAGAAAACCGGACGCCAGCTGATCGACAAAGCCCCATTGGCGGATCGAGGGCAGATAGCCCTCAACCAGCGTGGCGGCTTCATCCAGTTCGCCGCATTCATAATGTAATTCAGCGAGCGGCAGGGCAGGCAAAGCAGCAAGGCCGGAAATCTGCCCTTCCATCTCAATGGCGAGACTATGGGCTTCAGTCAGGAACTGGCGCGCCATTTGGGTCTTGCCCTGCGCTACAAGCGTCGGTGCGACCGAGGATTTGAGCGCGATAGAAGCAAAATCGGAACCCGGACGCCCCAATGCCTTCCGCAGCTCCGCCTCCAGCCGCAGCATGTCGTGAAAATGATAGAGCTCGCGTCGGGCGGAGAGAAGTTGCGCCAGCAAGGTGCAACTGAGGTAAGGATCATCGTCGCCGAGATCTTCCAGAAGTAGTTCCGATTCACGCTCAACATAGGGCATATTGTCGCGAGCCGCTTCCAGCATGATCTGGCGGTGACGGACGCGGAAGCCCATTCGTACAGCACGATAGTCATCTATCTGGCCGCTTTCCAATGCAGCAGAAATGGCCGCTTGCGCGCTCTCAATCATCCTTTCGGATGATTTAAACGCCAACCGACGGCTACGTCGCCACGACATGGCCAGCAACAAGGAAGGGCAATTCTGCACCAGTTCCCAAGGAAGATCACTGGCCAGCTCGTCAACGCGGTACAGTAAACCGGCATAGATCATGGGCTCGGCAAGCTGTTCCAGCTGATCAGCCAGAAAGGCCTTGTCATCGCTTTGAACCGCATGGTCCAGCGCCTGCTGATACTGGCTGGTGGACGCGAAAAAGCGGCTTGCGCGGCGATGCAGTTCGCCTGCCCGCTCTGGCGCGCGCATCATCAGTCGACCCAGCACCATTTCCCGAAACAGCGTATAATATCGATAACAGCTGAGTTCGCGGTCAATATCAGCAAGGAAGAGGCCGCGTTCAAAGACCTCTTCCAACATCACCCGAGCATCTTCGGTGTTGACGACGGCGGCGCAGGCAGATGGCGTCAACTCTTCCAAAATCGAGGTATCGACGATGAAATCGCGGATATTCTGTGGCAACCCCTCGATTACCTCTTCGTGAAAATAGCTCGCAAACTCGTTACGGAGACCCGTCGTGCCACCTTGGGGAGGATAGCCCTCCTGCTGATCGCGCTGCCACGCCCCGGCTGCGAGCACGAGACCGGCCGCCCAACCTTGCGTGTCCACGATCATCCGCTGAATCTCACTGGCCGGAATCGCATTGTCGCTTTCTTGCTGGATCAGGCGCGATGCTTCTTCATTGTCGAAGATCAGGTGCCGCACCCGGACCTCGGCAAGATGTCCCAGCGAGCGCAACCGGGCGAGGTTGATCCCGCTTTCCCCTCGCGAGGCAACGACCGTCGTCAGCGAGTCCCGAGCACTGGCAATCAACTGATCAATGAAATTCCGGATTTCAGCAGACAGCAGTTGGGCATCATCGATAAACAGGATCGGGCGGGGTCCACTTCGTTCGGACAAGCTGGCCAGCCAGCCGCGCGGGCCAATCACATCATTCGCATCATCCGTCACCAGACCAGCCGCCGCACTGGCCGCGCCCAACGCATCCAGAAATGTCGCGAGCGAATCGATTCCGGCGCGCGCTGCAATCCAGAGAACGGGTCGCCCCTGCTCCCGAAAAAGCTCGGCCCAGCGCAACATGGCAGTAGTCTTGCCGAAACCGGCCGGACCGCTGACCGTCACGACACGTGCTTTGCCGACCGTTTCCGCCAAATGTTCAATGCCAACCCGCCGCACATAAGTGTGTGCGGCGCGCGGCGGCATGATCGTGGTCGACACCAAACTCATTACCAACATCCTCTTCCAAACGGGACCGGGCAATGACAATCGCTCTTTTGTTCGAAGTTCGACCTTATCCGTCATAAAAATGCCAAGCGCAAGTCTGTATTCCTATCCCCAGATAGGTGGCCATCGCATATCTTTTGACAATGCCGTGCTCAGAACCGCGCCACGACCCCGGGGCCGATAAGCGAGAGCGGGCCTGAAATGGATTTTGAACTCCCGGAAGAACATCGCTCCTTTCGCGACATGGTTCGCCGCTGGGTCGATGCCGAATGCCCGAAAGACTGGGCGCGCAAGCTGGAAGCCGATGAGCATAATTATCCTCATGCGCTCTGGGACAAATTCACCGAAGCGGGCTTTCACGGCGTCGGGATTGCCGAAGAATTTGGCGGTCAAGGCGGCGATGTTCTGTTGCAGATGCTGCTCGCGCGCGAACTGGCCCGCTCCTTGGGCGGGCTGGCCTGGATCTGGGGAATTACCTCGTTTGCTGGCTCCAAGTCGATCGGGCTTTACGGGACGCCTGAGCAGAAGGCGAAATATCTCCCCGAAATTGCTGCGGGCCGGTTGAAGGCTGCGATTTCCTT
>CAMAQU010000149.1 GCA_945860425.1 Sphingomonas paucimobilis | reverse complement strand
TCAGAGCGTCACGCAGCGTCATCCAGCCCTGCCAAACGCTCAGCTTGATCCGCCGTCACCAAGGAGCTGACCAACTCATCAAGCTGCCCCATCATCATTTCTGGCAAGCGGTGCAGCGTGAGGTTGATCCGGTGGTCCGTCACGCGCCCTTGCGGGTAATTATATGTGCGGATGCGCTCTGAGCGATCCCCAGAACCGACCATAGATTTTCGAGTACCTGATCGTTCAGCATGGAGGATCTCACGCTCACGCTCATAAAGGCGCGTCCGCAACACCTGCATCGCCTTCGCCCGGTTCTTATGCTGGGACCGTTGGTCCTGCTGGATGACGACCAGGCCCGTTGGAATATGCGTAATCCGAATGGCGGAATCGGTCGTGTTGACGTGCTGGCCACCCGCGCCAGAGGATCTGTAGATATCGACCTTCAAATCTTTTTCATCGATCTGAACGTCAACCTCTTCGGCTTCGGGAAGAACGGCAACAGTAGCCGCCGATGTATGAATGCGCCCTCCGCTCTCTGTTGCAGGCACACGCTGCACGCGATGAACACCTGATTCGAACTTAAGCTTTGCGAAAACGCCAGCACCCGTGATCGATGCGACAACTTCTTTATAGCCGCCAACTTCGGATTCGCTCGCCGAAATCAGCTCAACCTTCCAGCCCTGAGCATCGGCGTAACGCTGATACATACGGAAAAGATCGCCCGCGAATAAGGCGGCCTCATCACCCCCGGTGCCAGCCCTGACTTCGAGCATCGCCGAGCGTTCATCGGCGCTATCCTTTGGCAAAAGGCGAATAGCCATATCACGCTCTGCCTCTGGCAGGCGCACTTTGATCAGTTGCAGTTCTTCAGCTGCCATATCGCGCAATTCTGGATCATTGAGCATCGCTTCTAGATCAACGAATTCAATGCGAAGCCGCTCCAGTTCAGCTGCCGCTTCTGCGACAGGCTCAACCTCAGCATATTCCTTGGACAGGGCAACAAAGCGATCCGGCGGCAAGTCTCCAGATGCAAGCTGCGATTGCAGCTCGTCCCGGCGAGAGAGAATAGCAGTGAGTCGGGTTGCCGAAATAGATGCCGTCATGCGACTGCCGCAACCAGATCAACCAAAGACACTTCACCTTGAGCGCCCGTGCTCAGGTTCTTCACGCTGGCCACGCCCTTGGCCAATTCATCGTCGCCGACGATAATCGCAAATCGCGCGCCCATGTCATTGGCTTTTTGCATGCGCTTTTTCATGTTGCCCTTAAACGCAAGATCGGCCGAAACACCGGCACGACGCAATGTTGCGACAATGCCAATTGCGGCCAGCTCAGCCGCCTCGCCCAAAGGAACGAGAACGGCGTTAATTGATGGTGCCGCTGGGCAATCGATCAGCATGGCAAGGCGTTCAATACCTGCAGCCCAGCCGACAGCTGGCGTCGGATGCCCGCCCAAGCTCTCCATTAATCCGTCATAGCGCCCGCCGCCCAGAACCGTTCCTTGAGCCCCCAAACGATCCGTCACAAATTCAAACGCGGTATGGCGATAATAGTCCAACCCACGCACCAGCCTGCTGTCGCGAACCCAATGAACGCCGGCCGCATTCAGCCCTTCGGTCACGCCACCAAAAAAATCGCGCGCTTCATCGGTGATGTAGGTGTCAATATCGGGTGCCGCATCGGCAATAGGCCGATCGCGCGGATCCTTGGAATCCAAGATACGCAACGGGTTCTTCTCCAATCGCTCCTGGCTGTCTTCAGAAAGGTCGGCGCGGTGATCAGAAAAATACTCGATTAAGGCTGACCGCCAAGCAATGCGCGTGCCGCCGTCGCCGAGCGTATTCAGCCGGAGTGTTACCCCATCCGATACGCCCAACTCCCGAAGCACCTGATCCGCAAAGACAAGCAGCTCAACATCGGCACCCGGCTCTGCCGCCCCAATTATCTCTGCATCAATCTGATGAAATTGCCGATAGCGCCCTTTTTGCGGACGCTCATAGCGAAACAACGGGCCATGCGTTGCAAGCTTCAACGGCGCAAACTGCTGCCAGCCTTCGGTTAGGAACGCACGACACACGCCAGCCGTGAATTCAGGGCGGAGCGTAATCGAGTCCCCCCCACGGTCTTCAAAACTGTACATTTCCTTGGAAACAACATCGGTCGTTTCCCCAAGAGAGCGGGCGAAAACGGCCGTTGGCTCAATCACAGGGGTCTCAACGCGCCGGAACCCATAAAGGCGCCGTACGCGTTCAAAAGTCTCAACAACATGGGTGAAACGGTCTGCCGTCTCCCCCAGCATATCTTGGGTTCCACGAACAGGCCGTGGTGTTTCAATCTTCGCCATAAAACTGCCCTATCGCCACTAGAACCTTCACGCAAATTTCGGCATGACCGTGAAAAGCATAATTAGGGGCAACATGAAACTTCGCTTTGTTTTTGCACCGTTTTCAATTTTCTCAGCCTTCGTATCGGCACAAGAAATCCCGCCTGCACGGGATACCGCCTTTCCGGGCACAATGCGTCTTGAAGTGGACGCACGAGATACGGAGCAAGGCATTTTTCGTGTCCACCAAAGCATACCCGTTTCAGCCTCAGGCCCAATGGTTTTGCTTTTCCCAGAATGGCTTCCCGGCACGCACGCCCCCCGCGGTCAAATTGAGAAAGTCGCCGGGCTAACAATCAAGGCCAATGGCAATAGCCTCGAGTGGCGCAGAGACACCCAGGACGTCTTTGCCTTTCACATTGATGTGCCCAAAGGTGCGCGAGAAATTGACGTTAGCTTTCAGTTTTTATCTGCGACAGAACCTGATCAGGGCAGAGTTGTTGTGTCTCCAGAGATCATCAACCTTCAATGGCATTCTGTCTCCCTTTACCCCGCAGGATGGTTCACACGCCGCATTCCCATTGTCGCGAGTGTAACTTGGCCCGCAGGTTGGAAAGCGGCAACGGCACTTCGCCCGGCAAGCGCCAGTGGCGGCACAGTCAATTATCAGGCGACGGACTATGAGACGCTGGTCGACTCCCCTGTGTTTGCCGGAAAATATTCTCGCATTGAACAGCTTGGAAGTAACGTCACCCTCAATTTATTCGCGGATGAGGCCAAGTATCTCGCCGCGACGCCAGAACAATTGGCACCGCACAAAAAGCTTGTTGAGCAGGCCATAAAGCTCTTTGGTATGGTCCCTTTTGATCATTATGATTTTCTTGTCGGCTTAACCGATCAAATCGGCAGCATCGGCCTGGAGCACCATCGTTCGTCCGAAAACGTCGTCAACCCAGAATACTTCACCGACTGGGCCAGTGGGCCCGGAAGGCGCAATCTCCTCCCCCATGAATTCAGCCACGCTTGGGCAGGCAAATACCGCAGACCAGCCGGACAGATGGTACCAGATTTCCGAACGCCGCTCGTCAATGATCTGCTGTGGGCTTATGAGGGACAGGACCAGTTTTGGGGATATGTGCTCGGCGCACGATCGGGCTTGTTCAGCAAGCAGGAAACCCTCGATGCCCTCGCAAGCATTGCCGCTGCCCAAGATGTCCGCCGGGCACGAGACTGGCGAGATGTGGAAGACACAACCCGCGATCCGATCATCTCTGCACGCCGCCCCAAAGGCTGGGTCAGCTATCAGCGAAGCGAAGATTATTATAATGAGGGCTTGCTGATTTGGCTCGAAATCGATGCAACTTTGCGGGCCCGAACAAAAGGCACCAAAGGCATGGATGATTTCGCCAAAGCATTTTTCGCAGGGCAAAATGGAAACTGGGACGCGCGCGGCCTCACCTTTGAAGAGGTTGCCTCCACCCTAAATGATCTATCTCCCTTTAATTGGGCCAGCCTCTTAAGGGCGCGACTTAACGGGAAAGCAGCCAATGCGCCGCTCAGCGGCCTAACTTTGGGGGGCTACCAGTTATCGTACACCAGCGAACCGACACCCTTCTTCAAGGATGCAGAAAAGCGGAGTGGAGAAGTCAATCTGACGTATTCGCTCGGCATGACGGTCAATAAAAATGGCCATTTGTCGACGGTCCTTTGGGATGGCCCGGCTTTCAAGGCTGGCCTTTCAACAGCGGCAGAAATTGTCGCAGTAAATGGAAAGCTGTTTTCCCAAGACGGGTTGCGCGATGCCGTTGCTCAGGCGGAAGGTGGCAAGGATCCGATCAAGCTAATTGTCAAAGTCGGAAAGCGGGTAAAGGAAGTCGCAATAGAATGGGCTGGCGGACATCGCTTCCCTCGCTTGGAAAAGGTGGGCGTTGGCGACGGGAGCCTTGATAAGCTTTTAGAGCCTCGGGACTAACCTCATGTTGAGCAGGATAAACTAATTTAGCGTCACCTTGCGCGGTTGTGGCTTTGCTGCGCCGCACAATAAGGCTAGACGCGCCGCATCATGAGAATCGACCTAATCCCAGCGGGGGATAACCCGCCTGAAACGCTGAACGTCGTGATTGAAGTTCCAATCGGCGGCGAGCCTGTGAAATATGAGTTCGACAAGGCGTCTGGTGCGCTTTTTGTTGACCGTATTCTGCACACGCCGATGCGCTACCCCGCCAATTATGGCTTCATCCCGCATACTTTGGGGGATGATGGCGACCCTTTGGATGCCCTAGTCATAACCCGTTCGCCAATTATCCCGGGCGCTGTGATAAAGGTTCGTCCCGTCGGCGTTTTGTTGATGGAAGACGATAAAGGCGGCGACGAAAAGCTAGT
>CAMAQU010000148.1 GCA_945860425.1 Sphingomonas paucimobilis | reverse complement strand
TCCCCTTTCGTTCATTATTGGAGTTGCCTCATGGCGCGGCCGCAAAAACGTTTTGTTTGTCAAAGTTGCGGGGCCGTCAGCTCAAAATGGGCGGGCCAATGCCTCGATTGTTCCGATTGGAACTGCATCGTGGAAGATGCCGGCGGGGTCGTCACGCCCTTTAAAGCCAAGCATGATTTGCAAGGCGGCGGTCAATGGATTGATCTGGTTGGACTGGATAGCAAAGCCGCACTTCCCGAACGGTTGGCCGTTGGCGTTGGCGAATTGGATCGCGCCTTAGGCGGCGGCTTTGTCGCGGGCTCTGCGACGCTGATTGGCGGCGATCCCGGCGTTGGGAAATCAACTTTGCTGCTGCAAGCGGCGGCGTTGCTTGCGGCAAAGGGGATTCCCGTTGTGTATGTGTCGGGAGAGGAAGCCTCAGACCAAGTGCGCTTGCGGGCGCAGCGATTGGGCTTGGGCAATGCGCCTGTCCAATTAGGGGCGGCGACCTCTGTTCGGGATATTCTGACAACGCTCGGCAAAAGCGCGCCGCCTGCTCTTTTGATCATCGACTCGATCCAGACGATGCATAGCGATTTGATTGAGGGCGCGCCCGGCACCGTCAGTCAGGTGCGGGCCTCCGCGCAAGAACTCATCCGCTTTGCAAAAGAACGGGGCACTGCCCTTGTTCTGGTTGGGCATGTGACCAAGGATGGCAGCATCGCCGGGCCGCGCGTTCTTGAGCATATGGTGGATACAGTGCTCAGTTTTGAAGGAGAGCGGAGCCACCAATATCGTATTCTTCGGGCGATTAAGAATCGCTTTGGCGGAACCGATGAAATTGGGGTGTTTGCGATGGAGGCGGGTGGCCTAGCCGAAGTGCGCAATCCATCCTCGCTGTTCCTGACGACACGCGATGAGAATGTCACGGGAACAGCTGTTTTTCCTGCTTTGGAGGGAACACGCCCGGTTTTGGTCGAGGTACAGGCGCTGACCGTTCGGTTGGCCAGCGGTGCCACGCCGCGGCGGGCCGTCGTTGGGTGGGATTCTGGGCGGCTTGCCATGATTTTGGCTGTCTTGGAGGCGCGATGCGGCTTGTCGCTGTCTTCGGCGGAAGTTTATCTCAATATTGCCGGCGGCTATCGCCTGTCCGATCCGGCGGCTGATCTGGCCGTTGCGGCGGCCTTAATTTCATCCTGGTCAGAGCGGCCCGTGCCAACGGATGCTATCGCCTTTGGTGAGGTGGCCTTGTCTGGCGAAATAAGGCCTGTGGCGCATGCGGCTTTGCGGTTGAAGGAGGCAGCCAAGCTTGGCTTTGGGCAGGCTTTGACACCGCCGGGCTTGGCGCAAGATGGATCGTCTATTTCCTGCCAAAGTTTTCGCACGTTAAGCGCATTCGTTGACCATGTGCTGGCACGCGTATAGCGACGGCGTATGACGTCTCTTGATATCATCGTATTGCTGCTCATGGGAGGCGCGGGCCTGTTGGGGCTGTCGCGTGGTTTTGTGACAGAGGCTTTGTCGCTCCTTGCGTGGGTTGGGGCAATTGCGGCCGTCAAGCTGCTCCACGCGCCTGTCTCCAAATCTCTTGAGGCCGCCATCGGCACGCCATCCGGCGCTGCGACCCTATCGGCCGCGCTGATATTTGGTCTCGCCATGTTCGGGGGACGCAAGCTTGCCCGATCGCTGGGCAGTCAGACCCGAAATTCTTTTGTTGGGCCTTTTGATCGCGCCCTTGGCTTAGGCTTTGGGACGGTGAAGGGCCTGCTGTTGGCGACCGTCGGTTTTCTGTTCTTCTCCCTTTTCTATGATGTTGTTTATGGGGCAGCTGCTGCGCGGCCGCAGTGGATGCAGGAGTCACGCACATTTCCACTTTTAACGGCAAGTTCAAAGGCTGTCCTTGGCTTCGTTAAGGAACGCAGGGCCGAAGACACCGGGGGCAAAGAGGCGGCCCCCAGAAAAGACGCCTAAGCCATGTCCGCGACCCTTTACACACAAGATATTCTAAGGCTCGCAACGCAGATCCCGCATAACCGTCGGTTGGATCAGCCGATGGTGACGGCAGAGCGCCGATCCCCGGTGTGCGGGAGCAGGATCATCGTGGATATCGACCTCGATACATCGGGGCAGATTATGGCCTTTGGTCAGGACGTTCGGGCCTGTGCGCTTGGGCAGGCGTCTGCGGCACTTTTGGGCCGAGATGTTCTGGGACAAACAGGGTCTTCGCTAACGCTGGTGAGCAGGGGGCTTACGGCCTGGCTGGCCCGTGAGAGTGAGGATCTGCCAGACTGGCCAGGCCTCGACATTTTTACAGCGGCGCGTGACTATCCGGCGCGTCATGCTGCGATTTGCCTGCCGTTTGAGGCGGCAGCCGCTGCAGCCAATAGGGAGTGCATCAGATGATCCAGACTGTTGCCGCGCTGGCTTCGGCGGTGGCAATAGCGGCGGGCGCCTTTGGCGCCCATGCGGCACAGGGAGCAGCCGCAGACTGGCTGAAGACCGGCAGTTTTTATCTTCTTGTCCACGGCATCGCCATATTTGCTTTGGGGCGGATGCCTGCGCATATTGGCTGGCTTTTATTGGGAGGAGCGGGGCTCTTTGCCGCCACGCTTTACGCTATGGCCTTAGGGGCTCCGCGATGGTTTGGGGCAATTACGCCAATTGGTGGCGCTGCCATGATCATCGGATGGCTATTGGTGGCGCTCCAATTTGCGCGCCGTTAAGCTTGGTCGGCATCCAAGAACGCGGCCACATCTGACAGGCTGACAGCCCGGTCGACATAGGCTTGGCCGATCCCATTGGCGAGGATGAAGGCCAGCGTTCCGCCCGACATTTTCTTATCGTGCAGCATGTGGCGGGTAAGTTCTGTGCCGGTTTCACGCACATGCGCTTCTTTGAGCGAAATCGGCAGCCCGCAAGAGCGCAAATGCCCGCCTACGCGCTCGGCATCCGTTATGGAGCAAAGCCCCTGAGTTGCTGAAAAGCGATAGGCGAGCGCCATCCCCGCTGCGACTGCCTCGCCGTGAAGAAGTCGATCCGAAAAACCCGTCGAGGCTTCCAGCGCATGGCCGAATGTATGACCAAGGTTGAGCAGGGCGCGTTGATCCTGTGTTTCCCGCTCATCCGCTTCGACAATGGCGGCCTTTGCGCGGACGCTGTGCGAGATAGCCGTGATCAGGGCGTCTTCGTCTCTATTGAGCAACGCGGCGGCATTCTGGCAGCACCATTCAAAAAATTTGGCGTCGTTGATCAGCCCATATTTCACAACTTCGGCATATCCGGCGCGCATTTCCCGATCTGGAAGGCTGTTCAAAACCTTTGGATCGATGAGCACGAGCGACGGTTGGTGGAAGCTGCCGACAAGGTTCTTCCCTGCCCGAACGTTGATCGCCGTCTTGCCACCTACAGACGAATCCACCTGCGCAAGCAATGTGGTCGGGATCTGAATGAAATTGCAGCCGCGCTTCAAAATGGATGCCGCAAAGCCAACAAGGTCACCAATGACACCGCCACCAAGCGCGATCAAATGGTCGCTGCGCTCGACCCCCAAGTCCAGCAGTTCATCCATCAGGCGTTCAAGCTGTTGCCAGCTTTTTGTTGCCTCTCCACTGGGCAGGATGATGGCGTGGCTATCCACGCCAAGGGCACGTTGCAATTGGGGAAGCTGATGTTCAGCGACGTGGGTGTCGGTGATAATGATCGGGCGTCGTCCCGCCAGCTTGGGGCCGAGGATTTGAGCGGCCTGATCAATTAAGCCTGATCCGATCAGAATATCGTAAGCGCGGTTACCCAGCCCGACATGAACTCGTGTCGTCATCTGATTTCCTTCAGGATCTTGTTGAGCATGGCTTCATGTGGGCCAGCATCGCTCTTCACGTGAATATGCGCCTGTGCGTAAATTGGGTTTCGCTCTGCCGCCAGCTTTGTCAAAATTTCGCGCGGGTTGCCTTGGGCCAGCAAAGGTCGATCATTTTTGCGGCTGGTGCGATCGACCAATGTGTCGATGTCGGCGTCCAGCCAGATGACAGTCGCGCGGTCGAGCATAAGGGCGCGGGTTTCGGGGTTCACAAAGGCGCCGCCGCCGGTTGCAATGACTTTACGTTGATCGTCAAACAAGCGGCCGATGACACGCCGTTCGCCATCCCGGAAATGGGCTTCGCCAAAACGTTCAAAGATTTCGGGGATGGACAGGCCAGCTGCAGCGACGATTTCCTCATCGGCATCGACAAAGGGCAGGTTCAGTTTCTGGGCAAGACG
The DNA here is from genome assembly GCA_945860425.1 of Sphingomonas paucimobilis. Lineage (GTDB taxonomy): Bacteria > Pseudomonadota > Alphaproteobacteria > Sphingomonadales > Sphingomonadaceae > Aquisediminimonas > Aquisediminimonas paucimobilis_A. Next base: position 467 of record CAMAQU010000148.1, on the reverse strand, counting down.
CTTGCCAATGCTCGTCTTCCCGACGCCCATCATGCCGACGAGCGCGATCGGCTTATCTTTTGAGCCGCCAGTTTTTGGTCGCTTCGAATTCATTGGATGGGGGCTATACACATAGGCGGCCAATGGGGCAAAAGGCCGGTTCATTATTTGGTTAAAGGTGGTGTGAGAGAATGGCTTGGCTGATCAATCCGCGCAATGGTCTGTCGCAAATGCGGCTGGACGCATCTTGCCAATGAAATCTCGTCGCGCTCTTTTCCTTGGATTGTCTGTCGCGGCAGTGGCTGCTTTGGCGTTGCCTGCCATTGGTCAGGATCGTCCCGAATCCATTCTCCCTCCGGGTTTTGGGGACGCACCTGCGCCGCGCAGAGCAGAGCCGGAGGCACAAAGGAAGCGTCCGGTTGAGGCCAGTCGATCAACAGCTGCACAAGATAGTCCCGCCAAAGCACCGGATCCGTCTCCAAATATCG
>CAMAQU010000147.1 GCA_945860425.1 Sphingomonas paucimobilis | reverse complement strand
GACACTTTATGGCGCAGGGCGTTGACGAAATCCCCAGAGTCGAGGTCGAAATGCACATGGTGCGCCTCATCCACCCATTGGGCAAAGGGCACAACCATGTGGAGGAGAACCTCATCACAATCAGTCACCAAAAGTGGTCTGCGGCTCATGCCCAATTCTCCCTAGGCGGTGGTAACAATAGTGTGGGCGATACGCCAATAGCCTCGGCGCAGGCCAATAAATCTGGCTGATGCCCCTCTAAAAACATGCGGACCGCATCATGCACGCCCGCTTCTGCCAATCGCGCACGCAGATCATCCGGCGAAAAACCGGTCAGGGCCAGAAACCGCTCTGCCCGCCGATCATCGGACAAGATCCAGCCAAGGGCCGCAATGGCCGCGGTTGTGACATCGAGTTCATTTGAGGGGCCTAGGGCCATAAGCTATCACGATCCGAAATAAAGCGAGGTCTTGCGGTGGCAAAAAGGGTGCTTGTTGTCGAGGACAACGAACTCAACCTCAAACTCTTTTGTGATTTACTGAAAGCCAATGGCTTTTTGGTCGATCCGGTGCGCGATGCGCGGCTGGCGCTTGACCATGCGCACAGCGAGACCCCCGATTTGATCGTTCTGGATATTCACATGCCGCATATCAGCGGCTTAGAACTCATCCATTTGTTCAAAAATGATGACTCGCTGAAACGTGTCCCGATCATGGCTGTGACGGCCTATGCCGCCAAAACAGAAGAAGACCGCATCCGCCAAGCGGGTGCAGACGCCTTTGTGTCAAAGCCCATCACCCTCCATGCCTTTATGCAAAGCATTGAAGATACGATGGGCATGACAGCACCGCTGTAAAGCGGCGCGACCAATTACTTGATTTTGGCTTCCTTGAAATCGACATGCTTGCGCACGACGGGATCATATTTGCGGAAGGACAGCTTTTCGGTCTGCGTCCGGGGATTCTTCTTCGTAACGTAGAAGAAGCCGGTATCGGCCGAGCTCACGAGCTTGATTTTGACAGTGGTCGGCTTGGCCATGGCCCAGTAGACTTTCGTAACTGTTGAAGACGGAATCGCGCGCAAGCGCGGTAAGGGGCGGCCAATGAGGGAGGATGCCCCTTTTGTCAAGCAGGACGCAGCCCCCTTGTTTTCGCCAAAGCGGACACTGACTTTAACATTGGACCCAGATCAGCGCAAAACATCCTGTTGAATCAAAGGCATGTTTCATACTCGCATGACGCGCCCGCTTCGCCTAATCTGCCTTGAGTAAAAATGGGGGGAGCCAGAATGACCGTTGAGATCCAAGCCGATGATCGCGCATTTCTGGGCCATCCCAAAGGGCTGGGATATCTGGCCTTTACCGAAGCATGGGAACGCTTCTCCTTTTACGGCATGCAGGCGCTGCTCGTCCTGTTCATGACAAAGCAGTTGCTGCTGCCCGGCCACGTCGAGAACATCGCCTTTTTTAAGCCCTTTTCCGCTCTTTATGGCGGGCTGGAAGGACAGGCCCTCGCCTCGGCAATATTCGGCACCTATGCCGCCCTTGTCTATCTGACGCCCATATTGGGCGGCTTTCTGGCCGACCGTGTTTTGGGCAAAAGGCGGACGATCCTTCTTGGCGCGATCACCATGTCGCTTGGCCATTTTCTGATGGCATTTGAAGCGGCCTTCCTCTTCGCCCTGCTCTGCCTTGTTCTGGGATGCGGCATGTTCAAGGGCAATATCGCAAGCCAGGTCGGCTCCCTCTATCGGGCCGAAGACTTAAGGCGCGCCGATGCGTTTCAGATTTTTTATCTGGCGATTAACGCAGGCGTCATCGCCTCCCCCCTGATCGTCGGGACGCTCGGCGAAGTTTATGGCTGGCATTATGGCTTTGGCGCAGCGGGCGTGGGCATGTTGATCGGCCTTGGCATTTATCTGGCAGGTCAAAAATATTTGCCCGCAGAAGATTTCCAGCCGCAGCATGCCGCGACGGCCGCTGCGACCCCGAAGCTGCAGAAAAGTGACTGGCCGGCGCTCTTTGCCCTGTTGCTGCTCATTCCCGTGCTGGCGCTTGCCATTGTGCCCAATAATCAGATTTTCAACGCCTATCTGGTCTGGGGAGACAGCCAGTTTGACTTGGTCTGGATGGGCCAGAAAATGCCAACCACTTGGCTGGTGACGCTTGATGCCATTGTCAGCGTCTCCTTTCTGGCGATCGTGGCGCTGTTTTACCGCTGGTATGGCAAGCGTTTTCGGGAACCGGATGAGGTTAGCAAGATCATCATCGGATCTGCTTTTTCGGTTCTCGGCATGCTCTGCCTGGTGACGGCGGCTGCGACGCAGGGAGCAGGCGAAAAGATTGGCCTGTTCTGGCCGGTTGCGTTCCATATCCTCAACAGCATCGGCTTTGCCCATATGCTGCCAGTCAGCCTCGCCCTCTTCGCCAAGGTCGCGCCAAAAGCCGTGAACGCGACGGTGATTGGGCTTTACTATCTGGCCTTTTTCTCCGGCAACGCGATTGTTGGCTGGATGGGCGGTTACTATGACAGGATGGATACGCCGACATTCTGGATGCTGCATGCCGGGGTCGCCGCATTTTCCGGCCTGTGCTTCTTCGTCTTTAAGCTGGTCATGGGAAAGCATCTCCACGCCGCTGCGTAGCGCATAGAAAAAGGGCGGCGCCCGCGAAGGCCCCGCCCCTTTTTCTACCGCTCAGCAACGCCCAGTCTAGTCAGACTGGGAGAGGTTCACAGCCGAGTTCTTGCCGCGATTGTCGACTTCAACGTCGAACTTCACGCGATCGCCCTCATTGAGTGTGCCCATTCCGGCGCGCTCAACAGCGGAGATGTGAACAAATGCGTCTGGCTGACCATCGTCGCGCTGGATAAAGCCAAAGCCCTTCATTGAATTGAAGAACTTCACCGTACCCGACGCGCTTTCGCCGGTCAGTGTCCGCTGAACGCGGGCCGGACGGTCACCAAAGCCGCCACCGCCGCCGCGGCTTTCGCCGCCGAACCGGTCTTGACGCGGTGCGCGCTCTTCCACTGGCAGGGGATCGCCCTCAATGACCAGATCCGTTGCGGAAATCTTTCCGCCCCGATCGACCAATGTATAGCCCAGCGGCTGACCTTCAGCGAGGCCAGCAAGGCCTGCCTGCTCAACCGAGCTGATGTGCACAAACACATCTTCTCCGCCGCCATCCTGAACGATGAAGCCAAAGCCTTTTTGCGCGTTAAAGAATTTAACGACGCCCTTGCCCTCGCCGACCACTTGAGCTGGCATTTGCGGACGAGGTGCGCGGAAACCGCCACCACCACCGCCGCCGCCGCCGCCACCGCCGAAACGATCACCGCCGCCGCCAAAGCGATCGCCGCCACCGGGACGGTCGCCGCCGCCACCGAAACGGCCACCGCCGAAACGATCACCGCCGCCGCCGAAGCCGCCATCAAATTCACCGAAATTTTCGCGCTTATCAAAGCCGCGACCGCCGCGCTCTCCGCGCCGCCCTCGATCAAAACCCATCCGTCAAATAACTTTCTTCGTAATCGTGTTCGCCCAGGTGCTACTCGTTCCGATCGCTGGACGAACGCGACGGAAATTGAACGTATCATATACTACGTCCTCGCCAAACTATAACCGAGAATGCATTGTTCCGATAGCTTTTTCGCACAGGCTGTTTTTTAAGCTGTTCACAGGCGCTTGCGGCCCGGGGTACGCCTGTGCAAAGGGATAAGGATATGCGTGTCTGATCGCGGACAGGGTGCGGAGTCGCGCCACCCACCACAGGCCGCCGACATGGCATGATTTGGAGTATGTAAATGGCCGTCTATCTGCATGAAGAAGATCTTCCCGCCAATGTGTTGGCAGATGGGCCAATTGCAATCGACACAGAGACGATGGGCCTTCATCCCGGCCGGGATAGATTGTGCCTCGTTCAAATTAGCGACGGCGGCGGCGATGAGCATCTGGTCCGATTCGCGGCAGGATCAGATTTTGCAGCGCCAAATCTGAAAGCCGTTCTGACCGATCCATCACGCCTTAAACTCTACCATTTTGCCCGTTTCGACCTTGCGTCGATCATGGCCTATCTCAATGTGATGGCCGAACCCGTCTACTGCACCAAAATCGCTTCCCGCCTGATCCGCACCTATACAGATCGCCATGGTCTGAAAGATTTGGTGCGCGAAACGCTGGGGGTTGAACTTTCTAAGCAGCAGCAATCCTCCGATTGGGGCGCGCCCACACTGACCGATGCGCAAAAGGAATATGCAGCATCGGACGTGCGCTACCTCCATCGCCTCAGAGAGGCGCTGGACCCGCGCCTTGAGCGCGAAGGTCGCACCGCCTTGGCCCAAGCTTGCTTTGAATTTCTGCCACATCGCGCGCGGCTCGATCTGGCGGGTTGGCCAGAGGTTGATCTCTTCGCTCATGTCTGATGCCGCCCTTCTGGAACGGTCGACGCGAAAGCGCTGGGCACAGCCGGATGGCAGCCATGACAGGCTGGTGCACACTCTGCGCCTTGCAATGCCCGTCATCATCGGCATTCTGGCGCTGATTTTCGTGATAGCCCCAATTGCCAGCCCCAATGGGGATGTCAGCTTCATGCTCGGCAAGGATAGCGTGTCGATGGCGACAGAGCGGCTTCGCATCACAACCGCGACCTATCGCGGCGAAGATAGCAAGGGCCGCCCTTTTGAAATTCAGGCCGGGTCTGCCGTGCAGCGCAGCTCGCAAGAGCCGATTGTTCGCCTGAAAG
>CAMAQU010000146.1 GCA_945860425.1 Sphingomonas paucimobilis | reverse complement strand
ACTTCGCATAATAGAGGGCAACGTTCACAATCGCCTTGCCATCAAGGAAGCTGTTCTTGGCACCGACTTCAAACGCATTGACCGTTTCAGCTTCAATGACGTTCGTGTCATCAATGCCGACAAGACCCGTCAGCGCAGGCGTGGCCGACTTATACATGTTGAAGAACACGTTATAGGCCGGGCCCTTATAGCCGCGCGTATAGCTGCCATAGAGCATTGTATCGTCGTTCACATCGAACTGGATGCCAGCCTTACCCGAGAGGTTCGATTTATCCGTCTTTCCGCTGAACGCGAAGTTTGGACGAATGCCCGGACGGGAATCCGCAAAATTCGATGTGCGGCCATGGAACACAGACAGATCGTCATTGGTGTAACGCAGACCACCGATCAGGCGGATCGCATCCGTCACATTGGCCGTTGCCTGCCCAAAGAGCGACATATTCTTAAACGTCGATCCAAAGGTCGCGCTGCCAATCGGATTGGTAAAGGTCGATGCACCAGCTGTGGTCGAGCACGGCGTCAGGCCCGTTGCAATCGCGGGCAAGGTCGATGCTGAACAGGCGATCACATTGCGCGTGAATGTCCGTTCAGACTCCGCACGCGAATAATATGCGCCCGCCACATAATCGAGGAAATTGCCGGTCGGCGATGCCAAGCGGAATTCCTGCGTGAAGGTGTTGGACGTTTGCGGGCCATCATCATGCAACTGGTTGAGGCCGACATAGGGCTGATCCAACCAATCCCCATCGCGGATTTCCTGATTGTCCCAGCCGCGATAGCTTGTGATGGACGTCAGAACATGCTCACCCACATTGATATCGGCCTGAGCAGAAACGCCCCAGCTTTCTTCCTTGGTGGCCGTGATCAGGTTCTGCTTGACGAAGCGAGCTTCATCCTTGGCAAAGCTCGTACCCGAAAGCGCCAGAGCGGCGGCATTGGTCGGTGTCGGGCTGATGATTTCAGCACAGCAATCATCATCCGCCTTGCGCCAGTCACCGCGCAGCGTCAGCTGGAAATTATCGCTGACATCAGCTTCGATCACGCCACGAAGGCCATAATGCTTATAGCCATTCACCTTGGTGCGCTTGGCCAAATTGGTGATGTTGCCATCATATTCGCTGTAAAAGCCGGTGACGCGCGAGCGAACCTTATCGGACAACGGCATGTTGACGGTCGCACGACCACGATATTCCGAGCGGTCGAAATAAGAAGCTTCCACCGTGCCTTCAATTGCGTCTGTCGGGCGCTTGGTCACGATGGACACAACGCCAGCCGAGGCATTCTTGCCGAACAATGTGCCCTGTGGGCCGCGCAGAACTTCGATCCGCTCAACGTCGAACAAATCGCTAAAGCCTTCGCCGGCACGGCTCAGGACAACGCCGTCAAGAACGGCCGCGACCGAAGGTTCAGCCGCGATGGAGAAGTTGATCGTGCCAACGCCGCGCAGGAAGAGCGCCTGGTTCAGCGTCGTGCCAGCTTTGCGGAAGTTCATCGACGGAACGAGATACTGCGCATTTTCCAGCGTCAGGCCGCCGCTAGCGGCAATCGCATCACCCGAAATGACCGAAATCGCGACAGGAACCGATTGCAGATTTTCTTCCCGCTTCTGAGCGGTCACGATGATTTCACCTGCATTGTCGTCGGCAGTTTCCTGCGCAAACGAAACAGCGGGCAAAGCGAGCGCAACGGCAGCACTCGCCATAATTGTCGATCGGAAAAGCTTCATGTTGTTTCTCCCTGAGACTTAGAACCAAAATTTATTATCTTATATTCTACTAAAATAGTCGACATTAATTTGCGGCTGCCGACAACCGATCTCTAAAAGCCGAGTTCAGACATCTCGACCACGCGTTTTTCCCGTGCGCTGATTTCAGCCGCCATACCGATCGCAACAGCGCGCAGACCATCCTCCGCTGTCACCTCAACAGGCCCCTCACCGCGCACAGCCGCAATGAATTTCTGGTGTTCATAATAGGTTGACCCATGATGGCTGCCCGCCTTCAACGCTGCCTCGTCCACCGCAACATGTTCCCGCAAAGGAGTTTTGGGGTTCATAAACCCTGTGCGTGGGCTGAAGATCAAATCACCGGACGGGATCAAGCATTCCAGACGGGCTTTGTCGCCCACCGCTGAAATCTCTTCCTGATTTTCGGCCCCATCCGCAAACATGCACAAATCGAGCATCGCACGAACGCCATTTGCAAAATCAACCGTGGTAAAGCTGTTGTCGATGATATCGGGACGCTGGCCGTCATAGCTTTCATCCAGATGGTTCACATCCATCGCGCCGGAGCAATACACACGAACAGGCTCAGACTGGGTGATCAACCGCATCAAATCAAAGAAATGGCAGCATTTTTCGACCATTGTGCCGCCCGTATTGGCCGAAAAGCGGTTCCAATCCCCTACTTTGACGAGGAAGGGGAAGCGGTGCTCGCGAATGCTGAGCATCTGCAAACGGCCAATGCGTTCTGCATGCACCTGCTCAATAAAGGCCGCGGCTGGCGGCATGTAGCGATATTCCATCGCCGTCCAAAAGACCGCCGGATGCGACTTGACCCGATCCGCGATCCAGCGCGCATCCTCGATCCGCGTCGCCAACGGCTTTTCGCACAGGATATGCAACCCGGCGTCAAGCAGCGGCTCCAGCACCGACCGATGGGTATAATTCGGGCTGGCGACGATCACAGCATCAACCAGACCAGACCCCGCAAGCTCTGCCGCCGAAGAAAAGGCTTTTACCTGATCCGCTGCATCACCAAGAGCGGCCTTAGCCCAGCCAAGGGATGCGTCCACTGGGTCGGCAAGTGCCGTCACAACGGCACCGGGCGTGATGGCAAGATTATGGATATGCTCGACACCCATCATCCCCGAACCAACAAGCCCGTAGCGAACCATAAACTCTCCCTGACGCGTCCATTTATGACAACGATGTCTGAAATGACCTTTTCCGCGAAAACCTCTGCCAGTGCAAGCTATCCCAATAGCCAAGCCCGCCATTTCACCGCACTGGTGTGGCTCCGCTGCAACAAATTTGACCTGAGCGTGGAGCCTGTTAGCTTCTGGTCATGCGTGTCACGATCAAAGACGTTTCTAAAGCCGCCGGGGTCTCCATCAAGACCGTCTCTCGCGTTCTGAACAAAGAGAAATACGTCCGAGAAGAAACAAAGAAACGCGTTGATGCCGCGGTTGCCGCGCTGAATTTCAGCCCAAGCCTAGCAGCCCGCACGCTTGCCGGGCGCCGTTCTTTCCAGATTGCCTTGCTCTACGATAATCACAGCCCACATTACATCCATCAGGTCCAAGATGGGGTTTGGGCGCGCTCCCGCGAAGAAGGTGTGCGCATGCTGGCCCAGCCGGTCGATGTGGCATCACAAACCCTTGCAGCCGAAGTTGGCGGCTTAATTGATGAAACACATGTTGATGGCGTCATTCTCTCCTCCCCCGTCACCGATGCGCCAGATGTCTTGGCTGAACTGGAACGGCGCGGCGTCCGTTTTGTCCGCATTTCGCCGGGAACCAACCATGCGCTGACCTCCTCCGTCTTCATGGATGATGTGCAGGCAGCGGATGACATGACAAGCCATCTGATTAATCAGGGGCATAAGCGGATTGGATTTGTGCTCGGCCATCCCAACCACATGGCCAGTGATCAGAGGCATTTTGGCTATCGCCGGGCACTTGATCGCGCGGGCATCGCCTATGAACCCGCCCTTGTCCGCCAAGGGGCATTTGACTTTGCATCGGGCCGGGAAGCCGCAGAAGCATTGATCGCCCTGCCCGCCCCACCGACCGCCATTTTCGCCAGCAATGACGATATGGCGGCTGGCATATTGGCCTATGCGCACAGCCTTGGGCTGGATGTGCCGCAGGACCTTTCGGTTGCCGGTTTTGACGATACAGCCCTAGCCAGCCTCGTTTGGCCGCCTCTCACAACAATTCGACAGCCCGTGCGCGATCTGGCCTATACCGCAACACAGCTGCTCCTGCGCCCTAACGCGGTCGTTATTCATCAGCGCCTGCCCCATGAATTGGTGATCAGAAGCTCAACCGGGCGTCCACGCACAGCTTGACGGACTCGGTCGGCTGCGTCCAAATAAGACAACGCTATCATATGCCCATGTATTTCTGGAGAGTCCGTTGACCAATCCCCAATACCTCCCCCTCCCCACCAGCCGCAAACTTGGGCCAAATGGACCAGAAATAAGCCCGCTTGCTTGGGGCATGTGGCGGTTTTCCGGGGATAGCATTGCCGAGGCTCAGGCGTTGGTCGAAGCTGCGTTTGAAACGGGGATCACATTTTTTGACACGGCCGACATTTACGGGTTTAACGGCGCAAGCGGCTTTGGCGATGCCGAAGCCTTGCTTGGGCGCGTTTTGAAGGCAGCGCCGCATCTTCGCAAAGCTATGGTTCTCGCAACCAAAGGCGGAATCATGCCGCCCATTCCCTATGATCAAAGCCGATCCTATCTCATGTCCGCGCTTGATGCGTCGCTGCAGCGCCTTGGTGTCGACCATGTTGAGCTGTGGCAGGTCCATCGACCAGACATATTGACCCACCCCCAAGATCTGGCCCGCACGCTGGAAGAGATGGTGAAAAGTGGCAAGGTCGGAGCAGTTGGCGTGTCCAATTTCACCCATGGCCATATCGCCGCGCTGAAGAGCGCGCTCAACATTCCCCTGGTCGCCACACAGCCGGAATTCTCCCCCTTGCATCTT
>CAMAQU010000145.1 GCA_945860425.1 Sphingomonas paucimobilis | reverse complement strand
GATCTTCGGGCAAGCAAGGCTTTGCCCTTGCCGCAGCACTTGCAGAGGCAGGTGCGCGCGTAACCCTCATCGCGGGACCAGTTGCCTTGCCGACGCCCTTAGGGGTGGACCGCATTGATGTTGAAACAGCGCGCGAAATGGCTGACGCGGTCGCCGCTGCCCTGCCCGCAGACGCGGCGATCATGGTTGCGGCTGTCGCTGACTGGCGGGTGGATGCTGCCCCCGAAAAGCTCAAGAAAGAAGCCGGGCCACCGCAGCTCAATTTTGAGAAAAACCCTGATATTCTGGCCGGTCTTTGTGCCCTGCCCGCACGCCCGCGCCTTGTGATTGGCTTTGCGGCGGAAACCGAAAATGCGGTGGAGCAGGCGATTGCCAAGCGGACGCGCAAGGGCTGTGACTGGATTGTCGCCAATAATGTCTCAATTGATCCGATGGGCGGCGAACAAAACCGTGTTCACCTGATCACAGCAGACGGCACAGACAGCTGGGACCGCATGGACAAAAGCGAAATTGCCCGCCGCCTGACGCAAAGGATTGCAGATGCCCTTGCCTGATATTGAGATTGCGCTTCAGCGGTTACCCCATGGCGAGGGATTGCCGATGCCCGCTTATGCGACCGAAGGGGCCGCTGGCATGGATGTGGTGTCTGCCGAAGATCTCGACCTTGCCCCCGGCGCGCGACATGCGGTGGCGACGGGCTTTGCCATGGCCATTCCCTTTGGCTTTGAAGTGCAGGTGCGCCCGCGCTCTGGCCTTGCGCTCAAGCATGGGATTACCTGCCTCAACACACCCGGCACGATTGACAGCGATTATCGCGGTGAGGTGAAGGTCATTCTCGCTAATTTGGGCGATGCCCCCTTCCCCATTCGTCGGGGAGAGCGGATTGCCCAGCTTATTCCCGCCCCTGTGCAGCACGCACGCTTTGCCCTTGTAGACAGTCTTGATGAGACAGAACGGGGCTCCGGGGGCTTTGGCTCAACCGGCCGATGAGCCTGACCGACGACGAACTGGATCGCTATGCCCGCCATATCGTGCTGCACGACATTGGCGGCACGGGGCAAATGGCCATTCGGGCCGCGCGGATGCTGGTCATTGGCGCAGGCGGCATCGGATCCCCCGTGATCCAATATCTTGCCGCCGCCGGCGTCGGCGCAATCACGATTGTCGACGATGATCTGGTCAGCCTGTCAAACCTTCAGCGCCAAGTCCTCTATGCAACAGATGATATTGGCAAGCCAAAGGCCGATGTCGCCGCTGAGCGCGCTATGGCCATCAACCCGCATGTTGCCGCCTCTGCTGTTCGCTTGCGCGTCTCATCCGACACCGTGGCAGAGCTTTTGCAGGATGTAGATGTCGTCATTGATGGGTCAGACAATTTTGCGACCCGCCTTGCCGTGGCAGACGCCGCCCATCATGCCTGTATCCCCTTAGTGTCCGCCGCCATTGGGCAATTTCATGGGCAATTGGGGACATTCCGTGGCTGGGAAGAGACTATGCCCTGCTATCGCTGCTTTGTCGGAGATGCCCATGATGCCGAAGATTGTGACAGCTGTGCCGATGTTGGCGTGCTCGGCGCAATGGTCGGCATGATGGGCAGCATGGCGGCGATGGAGGCCATTCGCTGCGTCACCGGCTTCGGCAAGGATCAGGCCGGGCTGTTACAGATTATCGACGGGCTGGATCTCACCATGCGGGCCATCCGCCTGCCAAAAGACCCGGCCTGCACCACATGCGGCGCGTAAACTGACCTTGCCCTTCGTCGCGCAGGCGGGCATAGGCCCGCCTATCCACTGACCTCCTAAAAGGACTCGCCTGCGATGAAAGCCCGCGTCACGATCACGCTCAAAAATGGTGTTCTCGATCCGCAGGGCAAGGCGATCCACCATGCGCTGGAAGGCCTTGGCTTTGGCGGCGTTAATGATGTGCGCGCAGGCAAGATGATTGAACTGGATCTTGCCGATGGCACCACGGACGCAGAGATTGAGGATATGTGCCGCAAGCTCCTCGCCAATACGGTCATCGAAAACTTCCGGATTGAGCGCATCTGATGAAGACCGCCGTCATCGTCTTTCCCGGTTCCAATTGTGACCGCGACTTGGCTGCCGCCTTTGAACAGGCAACTGGTCGGGTGCCGCATATGGTCTGGCATCAAGAGACTAGCCTGCCCGATGGCATTGATCTGATCGGCGTGCCGGGCGGCTTTTCTTTTGGAGATTATCTGCGTTCAGGGGCGATGGCCGCACAATCGCCAGTGATGCGTGCCGTCTCCGATGCTGCAGAACATGGCCGCTATGTGCTTGGTATATGCAATGGCTTTCAGGTGTTGACCGAAAGCGGGCTCCTGCCCGGCGCGTTGATGCGCAATGCGGGCATTTCGTTCGTCTGCCGCGATGTAAAGCTGACCGTCGCGAACACGCAATCGGCCTTTACCAACCTCTATGATGCAGACGAAGACATTGTCGTTCCAGTCGCCCATCATGATGGCAATTATTTTGCGGACACCGCCACGCTCGATCGCCTGGAAGGCGAAGGCCGCGTCGCCTTTCGTTATGCGGAAGAGGTGAATGGTTCGGCCCGGAACATCGCGGGCATCCTCAATGAAGGTGGCAATGTGCTGGGCATGATGCCCCATCCGGAACGGTGCAGCGAAGATGCGCATGGCCGCCTTGATGGAAAGCGCATTTTCGACGCGCTCGCCAAAAGCGCCTGATCAGTCCCAGCCTTCCAGAACCTGATCCGGCGGCCGATGGCCGTCCACCCAAGCGCGAATATTGGCGATTACTTTCTCGCCCATAGCGGCGCGCCCTTCATAGGTGGCAGAGCCCATATGCGGCAGCAGAACCGTGTTGGCGAGGTTCAAAAACCGACGATCGACATGCGGCTCATTGACATAGACATCCAAACCCGCCCCCGCGATCCGGCCCGATTCCAGCGCCTCAATCAACGCATTCTCATCCAGAACCTCACCGCGCGACGTGTTCACAAGATAGGCGTCGCTGCGCATTTGCGACAAGCGATGGGCATCGACCAAATGGTGCGTCTCGGCCGTATGGGGGCAGTTGATCGACACTATGTCAGATTGGGTGAAGAGCACATCCAATTCGACAAAACGCGCGCCCAGCTCCGCCTCAATGCTTTCGGGTAAGCGGTGCCGGTTATGATAAATCGTCCTTATACCAAAGCCTTGTGCCCGCTTGGCGACGGCGCGGCCAATGCGACCCATTCCAATTATGCCAAGCGTCTTACCGTTAACCCTGTGGCCCAGCATCCCGCTCGGCTTCCAGCCATCCCATTGGCCCGAACGGATCAGCTTTTCCCCTTCGCCAAGACGACGCGGAACGGACAGGATGAGCGCCATCGTCATATCCGCCGTATCTTCGGTCAGGACGCCCGGCGTGTTGGTGACAAGGATTTTGCGCTCGCGCGCGGCGTGCAGATCAATATGGTCAACACCAACGCCAAAATTGGCAATGAGTTTGAGCCGGGGAGACGCCTTGGCCAGCAAATCCGCATCGATCCGGTCCGTAATCGTCGGGACCAATATATCGGTATCGGCAACAGCCGCCTCCAGCTCGGCGCGCGTCAGGCCGCGATCTTCGCGGTTCAGGCTCGCGTCGAATAAATCTGCCATGCGGCGCATCACGCCATCGGTCAGTTCGCGCGTGACAATAACTTTCGGGCGGGCGGGGCGATCTGGCACAGTCATGCCCTTTTGCTAAGCCAGGACACGAATTGCTGCAAGCACAGGTTGAAGAACTGCTGAGAAATTGGTTAAACGTCATCAACCATTTTATCTGGGAAACTTGATGATCCGTTTTTGTCTTATCCTTTTGGCCTGCCTTGGTTTTTCAACGCCAAGCTTCGCTGACACTAGCCCGCCTTATTGGGCATCGATCAGCGCCGGAAAAGCACGGATGCGCACGGGCCCTGGGCAACAATTTCCCGTGGTCTGGATGTATCAACGCGCCGGCCTTCCCGTGAAAGTTGTCGCCACCTACCCCAGCTGGCGCAAAATCGTCGATCCAGACGGCACAACCGGCTGGATGCAGGCCAATTTGATTTCAGACAAGCTGGCCGCAATTGTGCTTGGGGAAGTGCGTCCGCTTCGCAATCGGCCTGAAGCAAGCGGCAAGATTATCTGGCGCGTGGCCCCCGGCGTATCTGGTGCGATCAGCGAATGTGGTCTTGGCTGGTGCCGTTTTGAAGTCGCAGGCAAAGCAGGCTATATCGAAACCGCACATATTTGGGGCGGCAATTGATCCAACTGCCGACTTGCACCCGAAGCGTGTCGGCTTCATCATCCAACAAAATAGACTGAGAGGAGCCCAAAATGGCTGTTACCAAAGATCAAATGCTTGCCACACTCAATGCCCAGCGCAGTGCCTTTACGGCCGAACTCCCGGTGTCGGCAGCCGCCCGCAAGGATCGTCTCCGGCGCGGGATCGCGATGATGGTTGAACATGGGGAAGCCTTTTGCAAAGCCCTGTCGGAAGATTTTGGCCATCGCAGCATCGAACAATCGATGATGACAGACATTGTGCCATCGATCCGCTCCTTCAAATATAATATCAAACAGCTTGATCGCTGGATGAAGCCCGAGCGCCGCAAGGTCGAATTCCCGCTTGGCCTGTTCGGGGCCAAGGCAGCTGTGGAATATCAGCCCATGGGTGTTGTTGGCATCATCGCGCCTTGGAATTTCCCGGTCCAGTTGACGACCGGGCCGATGGCGGGTGCCTTTGCTGCGGGCAACCGGGTCATGATCAAATCCTC
>CAMAQU010000144.1 GCA_945860425.1 Sphingomonas paucimobilis | reverse complement strand
TTTTGCGCAACACGCGACAATGTCCGCCATTTGCACGCGACATTGATTGAGCGGGGCTTTGCCGCGGTCGCTTTGTCCGGCGAGCATAGCCAGAATGAGCGCAATCAGGCGATGCAGGCCCTGCGCGACAAACGGGCACGCGTGTGCGTTGCAACGGATGTTGCCGCGCGTGGGATTGATGTGGCCTCATTGAGCCTTGTCATCCATGTTGAAGTCCCAAGGGACCCTGAAACGCTTCAACATCGCTCTGGCCGGACGGGCCGGGCGGGGAATAAGGGTACAGCTGTTCTTATTGTGCCGCATCAGCGTCGCCGTCGCGTTGAGGCGCTGTTGCGCAGTGCCCGAATTGCCGCGGAGTGGGGCGAGGCCCCGACATCGGCCGCCATTCGGGAACGGGATCGGGATCGCCTTCTGGCGACGCTCATGGAGCCCATTGAAGCAACCGAAGAAGAGCAGGTGCTCGCGGCCCGCTTGCTGGAGCAGAAAAGTGCTGAGGAACTGGCTCTGGCTTTAGTTCGGGCGCACAGCAACAGCCTGCCAGCGCCGGAAGAACTGATCGATCTGTCCGCCCGGCAGGAGAATGACGGGCGGCCCGCTCATCATCGGACGGGCTTTGACGATGTGGTCTGGTTCCGCATGGACATTGGCCGGCGACATAATGCCGATCCGCGTTGGGTGCTGCCGCTGCTGTGCCGTCGCGGCCATATTACCAAGAATGAAATTGGGGCCATCCGCATTGCGGCCAATGAAAGCTTTTTCCAGATTCCCCGTGCGATTGAACGTCGCTTCCGCGATGCGGTTGCCCGTACATCTGTACCCGGTGCTGAGGATGAAAGCGGAATCGTGATTGACCTGTCGCCAGAGACGCCGCGCGATGCCGCCAAGGGCAATCGTCGTGCGGCCGCACCCCATGCCCCGCGTCCCTTTCGGCAAAAGCCAACGGGAGGCAAGCCGCACCGAAAAGGGCCGCGCAAGTAGGTGTGGAGGCGGGGGCGTGCACCCAAAGGGATTTGAACATCTGGCCGCTGCCCTCGCAGGGCGGGCGTAGGTAGTTTTTAACAAGCTAAACTACACATCAAAGAACTACTGAATGCTATTTTTTAGTTCTAGCGGATGAGCGTGTTTAAATGCGCGCAGCTTGAGGCATGGTCGGCATGCAGACATCATCAAGGCCAAGGACATGGGTAAGGCGGCCAAGTGCAATCCAGGAGCCGATGGAGAATGTCATATCAACGATTTCGGCATCGGAAAAATGCTGGTGCATCCGGTTCCAAAACACCTCATCTGCCTTTAGGCCCTTGGGCTCTTCCCCCAGCCGTTCGGCAAATTCTATTACTAATAGCTCACGGGCACTGAACCCGGTCGCCGCGCGCCAGTTTTCGACGTCATCGTAAAACCCCTCATTTGGCGGGGTATTGTCGCGGATGGATGACGCTTTCCCCACGTCGCCGCCGCTGCGTTCGATATGTCCAAACAAATCGCGATCGGCGCGCATGGTAAGGCACAAAGCGCAGCCATTTATCTGAGCCGTGCGCATCCGAGCGGCTTCCATTTCACGCATCGACAGCTTTGAGTTCTCATAGACAGCCAGCGAATACTGTCCCGCCGCCATGCCAATTTCAGGAGCGTAATGCGTCCACACATAAGCGGAGGGATCATCTTCAAATTTGGCGGGAATGGCGACATTTGGCATGGGCAGTCCTCTCCAGGGATCTAGTCAGTTGGTCTCGTAGACCACATCGCTGAAAGCGCAGTTTTAGGATCGCTAAAAAATAACCATAGTTGATTGCTTTATTGCCGCCAAGCGGTTTGCCTTAAACCCTGCCTGACGTGCTACGAATGAGAGACGCCTAACTGGGTAAAGTGCCCTAGTTGGTGTGCGTTAGAGCGACATTGCCCGTTTTGACGTGGATGTAGAGGTCTTCGTAATAGTTGAGGGCGAAGCGCTCCGCTTCACGCTGGTCCGATGTTTTGGTGGTGACCAGCTTATACCCTGTCGAGTTGGGAACACGGACACGGACCTGCCACACAGGATCTTTGAGACCTGATCGTTTGTAGAGAATGACCCGACCATCACCACGAAGGTCGATCCTGTCCTCGTTATCGTCGGCCATAACCCGCTCCCATCTCACTTTCTCAGCTTAATCAGGGAGTTAGAAGAATGACACCGCTTTTTGTGCACGATTTGTGCATAGTAAAAATGCACATATTTAGCCGCACTCCAGACCTCTGTGCGTTTATAAAACGTTATATTTCAATAGTTTAGGTGGCGCACCCGAGAGGATTCGAACCTCTGACCTCTGCCTTCGGAGGGCAGCGCTCTATCCAGCTGAGCTACGGGTGCGTGAAAAAGGCGTTAGCAAAGGCAGGGCGTGCCTGCCACCCCTTAAAGCGGGATTATTTCTTCTGGGGCTTTGAAAGCTCTACCGGTTGAAAAGGGCCAAGACCACAAGCGGCCCCTTCAGACAGGCGACCGCCAAAGTCTTGCAACACGGAAATAATGTCCACCGAACACAGCTGGCTGAGCGAGGTTCGATAGCTAAAGCGCTGTTCAAAGCCGAGCGAGGGGCATTTTTGCGGCAGCGTGTTGCGATACCATTGCCGACCGCCGACGCGAAAATCGATGATCTTATCGCTGCGGACGCGGGATTCGCGGATTTGGCTTATGGAAATGCACTGAACAGCTTTCCCGGTAGGGCGTGCCTCTGGTATTGATGGCTCCTTTGCCATTGCGGCTGGTGTGACCAATGCCATGCCGAGGGACAGAGCACAGAGCGTTATCGGAATGCGTCTCATGATTTGCCTCCTGATGTAGTTTTCGCTGTCAGTTTAGCGGGTATTTCTGTCTTTTTCCTGAATGCGCACAGATCAACCACGGGGCAGCGCCAGCATTCGGGCGTACGGGCTTTGCAGGTGTAGCGACCATGCAAGATCAGCCAATGATGCGCGCCAATCCGAAACGGGGCAGGAGTGTGCTTATCAAGCTGCTTTTCAACGGCGAGAGGCGTCTTGCCCTTGGCCAGACCCGTGCGGTTGCCAACGCGGAAAATATGCGTGTCGACGGCGAATGTCTCGGCCCCAAAGGCGGTGTTCATCACGACATTGGCGGTTTTGCGTCCGACGCCGGGCAGGCTTTCTAAGATGTCGCGATCGGCGGGGACTTGGCCGCCATGATCCCGCTCTAATATCTCTGACAAGGCAATCACATTTTTGGCCTTTGCATTGAACAGGCCAATGGTTTTGATGTGCTCCTTCAGGCCATCTTCACCAAGCACGACCATTTGGGCAGGGGTCTTCACCTCTTCAAACAAGCGGCGGGTGGCTTTGTTCACGCCGACATCGGTCGATTGGGCCGACATGACGACGGCGACGAGCAGTTGATAGTCATTGCCATAGGCCAATTCGGTTTCGGGCGCGGGGTTGGCCTCAGCCAAACGGCTGTAAAATTCGAAGATATCGGCCTTTTTCATCGCCCGTTAAAGACCCAGAACCTGATCCATCGTATATCGGCCCGCAGGTTGGCGCATCAGCCATGTCGCAGCCTTAAGAGCGCCGCCGGCAAAGATGGTACGGTTCTCGGCACGATGGGTGAGTTCGATACGCTCATCATCTGTCGCCAGAATGACGCTGTGATCCCCAGCAACACTTCCCCCGCGCAGAGAGGCAAGGCCAATGGCGCCCTTGGCGCGGGCCCCCGTATGGCCATCGCGACCCCGTTCACTATGATCGGACAGTCGGATGTTGCGGCCCTGTGCCGCTGCTTCACCCAGCAAAAGGGCTGTTCCAGACGGGGAATCCAACTTCATCCGGTGGTGCATTTCAACAATTTCAATGTCCCAATCTGGGCCCAATCGCGACGCAGCTTCGCGCACAAGGCGCGCAAGCAAGGTGACGCCGAGCGAGGTATTCCCGGTTTGCAGCACAGCAACATGGTTGGCGGCGTCATCAATCGCACGGTGATGATCGTCTGTCAGGCCCGTGGTGCCAATGAGGATGGGCGTGCCCGCCGCAACCGCCGCGCCAAGATTGGCGAGCAAGGCTCCGGGCGCGGAAAAGTCGATCAAAACTCCTGCTTCACGGGCAAGCGGGGCGGGGTCTTCCCCGGCATCAATGCCACCCGCGATGGGGATACCCGTGGTGTCAGCCTGGGCAAGGATGGCCTGACCCATGCGCCCCAGCTTTCCAATAATTGCGATGCCCGTCATGAAATTACCCTTATACGTCTTTTGAAGGTCATAGAGGCAAAGCCTAGGGGCCGACAAGCGCCGATGGGTGGCTTGCCGCGTCGCGCCTTTGCCCGCATAGGCGCTGAGATGCAGGATATTCGCAATATTGTCATTCTTACGGGCGCGGGCATCAGTGCGGAAAGTGGCATTGATACCTTCCGCAGTGAAGGTGGCCTTTGGGAGCAGCACCGCATTGAGGATGTTGCCACGCCAGAGGCTTTTGCCCGAGATCCAGACCTTGTTCTGAACTTCTACGATATGCGGCGAGAGAATATCCAAAAAGCCCAGCCCAATGCCGCGCATGTGGCGCTGGCGAAGTTGGACCGGGACTGGTCGAGCAATCTCCTCATCATAACGCAAAATGTCGATGACCTGCATGAACGGGCAGGGGTCACGCGCTTGATCCATATGCATGGGGAGCATTTGTCCGCCTGGTGCATAGCCTGTGACGTGCGAACGCCTTGGCGCGATGCTCTGAAGCATCGGCCGCCTTGCCCGTCCTGTGGGGAGCCAGAGCTTCGTCCGGATATCGTCTGGTTTGGCGAAATGCCCTATCGCATGGATGAAATTGAGGCGGCGCTGCGGCAATGCGAC
>CAMAQU010000143.1 GCA_945860425.1 Sphingomonas paucimobilis | reverse complement strand
GGTGTCGAGTTCCTGACGCAGATGCATCAGGTCAACCGACCAATCTTCATTCACATTCCATGTGAGTGCCAAACGGCCACCGCGATAGGTTGCATCGTTATAGTCGTCTTCAACAAACTTGTCGTTGTTGATGGTCTGACGTGTCGGTGCGCGATAAAGGCTACCCGTGCAATTTGCGACTGCGGTTGTTGCAGTGGCTTGGCACGACTGGATCGCGCGCATGACGAGCAGCGGGTTACCTTCCGGCAACTTGCCTGCAACGCCAACATTGCCGTTGAACGGCATCTGGAAGGTCGCGGCGACATTGTCGATATAACCACCCTGACGGTCAGCATAGACGACCGCACGCAAAGCGAGCTTATCCTTGACGATCGGCAGGTTGATGAATGCATCGCCTGCGACGCTTTCCTTGCCGCCCTTGGTGAAGGCGTAGCTGGCGTTAAAGCCAGAATGGAAGTCCGAAGCATCCGCCTTGTTCGTGATGTAACGAACGGCGCCGCCCATGGCACTGGCACCAAACAGCGTGCCCTGCGGGCCTGCCAGAACTTCGACGCGCTGAAGATCAACGGTGTAGAGGTCAAGGTTACGACCAACGAGCGATGCCGGAGCGTCGTTCACATAAAGAGCGACGGTCGGCTGTGCGCCTGCGGTCCCTGCGATCTGAAGGCCGGGAGAGTCGGTCGACAGACCACGAATGAAGATCGACGAAGCGCCGGGGCCACGCGATGCCGCGCGCACGTTCGGGAGATATTCGATCAGCTTGTCGAACTTGGTAATGTTCAGATCAGCCAGCGAATCCCCACTCAAAGCCTGAATGGCGAGAGGGATTTTGTTCAAAGATTCTTCACGGCGGGTGGCCGTGACGACGATGTCGGCAATCGCGCCATCGTCTGCCGACGCGCCGCCATCTTGAGCGAAGGCTGGGCCACTGCCCGCCCCCAAAGCTGCGAGCACAATTGCCGCAGTCGAGAATTTTAGTGATGTTTTCAACGTTTTTCTCCCCTTTTCATCCAAGTTCGTCGCCAATCAACGACGGAACGGTTTTCTCTGTACTGAGACGTGGATTCCATCTCCGAAACCAACAAATGAACATTTTTACCGCAACGGTAAATTAAATTACCGTTCCAATCATTACATCTTCATCCACAAATTAGAAGGCCTAATGCGAGTCTGGATCAATTGGAATGAATGGTCCATCCCGGCTAGGCGCGAAACAAAGAAAAGCAATTTTGGGGGAACTCGATGAATCCGGGTGCAGACCATGTCCTGCTGATTTCCAGCGAGGACCGTAAAGGTATAGTGGCGGCCGTCGCCAATTCGATTGTCAGTCAGGACTGCAACATCGTTGAAAGCGCGCAATATGGCGACCCGGCGACGGGCCGCTTTTTCATGCGCGTCGCGGTCAGCGGCCCTGCCGATATGACGGTGGACAAGTTTTCTGAGGCTTTCACCCCTGTCGCAACGGCATTCCGCCTTGATTGGCGCATTCATGACCTCCGCAAGAAATTGCGCGCGATGATCATGGTGAGCCAGGGCGGGCATTGCCTCAATGACCTGCTTTACCGTACCTCAACCAATCGCTTGCCGATTGATGTGACCAGCATCGTGTCCAATCACACGACTTGGCAACGCCGGGCCGAGCATGAAAGCGTGCCCTTTCATCATTTGCCTATCACGCCAGAAAATAAGCTGGAGCAGGAAGCCAAGCTGTTGGCGATGGTCGAAGACCAGCAAGTCGATCTCATCATCCTTGCGCGCTACATGCAGGTTCTTTCAGATCAGCTCTGCCGCAAGCTGGATGGCCGCGTGATCAATATTCACCACAGCTTTTTGCCGGGCTTTAAGGGCGCAAAGCCCTATCACCGGGCCTATGACCGGGGCGTCAAGATGGTCGGCGCCACCGCGCATTATGTGACAGCCGATCTAGATGAAGGGCCCATCATTACGCAGGATGTGTCGATCGTTGATCATGCGGATACCGTCGAAGATCTGATTGCGCAGGGGCAGGATACGGAAAGCCGGGTGCTCGCCCGCGCGGTTAAGCTGCACAGCGAACACCGGGTGCTGCTGAACGGCAACCGGACGATCGTCTTCAAATAGGGGGATCGGGTGTCGCGCGAACACGAGATGCTGGCTGCTTTTTCCAGCCTGGGGATCAGCTGGACATTGGACGAGCATGAAGCCGTTTACACGGTGGAGGAAAGCGCTGCCCTTCACGCGCGCATCGCGGGGAACCACACGAAAAACCTCTTCCTGAAAGACGCGGCGGGCCAATTTTGGTTGGTCACCGCACCGCATGATGCTCGGGTTGACCTCAAAGCGCTGCCCGGTGTGATCGGATCGAAAAAGCTGAGCTTTGGCAAGGCTGAGGATATGGAACGGCTATTGGGTGTGACGCCAGGTTCGGTAACACCCCTTGCCACGTTCAATGATGCCGACAGGAGCGTGAATGTCGTGCTCGACACCCGCCTCGTCGGGGCAGAGTGCGTCAATGTTCACCCGCTGCGCAATACGGCGACTTTGGGCCTTTCGGGCGCAGATCTGCTGATGTTTCTGGCCGAGCATGGCCACACAGCACAGGTCGTCGATCTACCAGCGCCACAATGACACCCTATTTCGCCTCTTTTATGGACGTTTCGGCGTTCCTTATGTTAGGCGACGATCGAAGATAAAAGTTAAGCGGCCCGGCCGCTATTTTGAGTGACTGAAAGATAAGGAGAGTTCCGGATGAAAACGCGCGCAGCTGTTGCCTTTGAGGCGAAAAAGCCTCTCGAAATTGTCGAGCTTGATCTGGAAGGGCCCAAGGCAGGCGAAGTCTTGGTTGAAATCATGGCGACCGGCATTTGCCATACGGATGCCTACACGCTCGATGGCTTTGACAGCGAAGGCATTTTCCCAAGCGTGCTTGGCCATGAAGGGGCCGGCATTGTACGCGAAGTTGGCGCAGGCGTAACCTCAGTCAAGCCCGGCGATCACGTGATCCCGCTCTACACGCCGGAATGCCGCCAGTGTAAGTCCTGCCTGTCGGGAAAGACCAACCTGTGCACCGCCATCCGCGCCACGCAGGGCAAGGGCCTGATGCCCGATGGCACAACGCGCTTTTCCTATAAGGGCCAGCCGATTTTCCATTATATGGGCTGCTCCACCTTTTCGAACTTCACCGTATTGCCGGAAATCGCGGTTGCCAAAATCCGTGAAGACGCCCCCTTCCAGTCCAGCTGCTACATTGGTTGCGGCGTGACGACAGGCGTTGGCGCGGTCATCAACACGGCTAAGGTGCAGGTCGGCGATAATGTTGTGATCTTTGGGCTTGGCGGCATTGGCCTCAATGTCCTTCAGGGCGCGCGCCTTGCGGGGGCCAACAAGATCATCGGCGTCGACATCAACCCCGACCGTGAAGAATGGGGCCGCAAGTTCGGCATGACCGACTTCCTCAATTCCAAGGGCATGAGCCGCGAAGATGTTGTCGCCAAGATTGTCGAAATGACCGATGGTGGTGCCGACTATACCTTTGATGCGACGGGCAACACCGAAGTGATGCGCACCGCTCTAGAAGCCTGCCATCGCGGCTGGGGCACCAGCATCATCATTGGTGTCGCCGAAGCCGGCAAGGAAATTGCCACCCGCCCGTTCCAGCTCGTCACCGGGCGCAACTGGCGCGGAACCGCCTTTGGCGGGGCTAAGGGCCGCACCGATGTGCCCAAGATTGTCGACATGTATATGACCGGCAAGATCGAGATTGATCCCATGATCACCCATGTGATGGGCTTGGAAGAGATCAACACGGCATTTGATTTGATGCACGCAGGTAAATCTATCCGTTCCGTCGTGGTATTCTAAGTTCGCGACTCAAAACAAAAGGAGACAAGACCATGTTTAGTCACATCATGTTAGGTGCCACTGATCTCGCGGCATCCAAGAAGTTTTATGACGCAGCGCTGGGCGCCCTTGGCATTGGGCCGGGCAATCAGGATGATAAGGGCCGCGTCTTTTACATGACGCCCACGGGCATTTTCGCCATTTCCCAGCCCATTAATGGGGAGCCTGCATGCGGCGCCAATGGCGGCACGATTGGGTTTGCTGTGGACAGCCCGGAACAAGCCAATGCTTGGCATGCAGCCGGCGTCGCCAATGGCGGCACGGCGTGCGAAGATCCGCCGGGAATCCGCGAAGGTGCTATGGGCTCGCTCTATCTTGCCTATCTGCGCGACCCGTCTGGCAATAAGATTTGCGTTCTGAAGCGCATGTAATTGGAGGAATGGGGGCACAATGCCCCCATCCTTTCCTGCGAAAGAAAAAGTCATGTTCACACATATTTGCGTCAGCGCCGAAGATCTTGAAGCCTCGAAGCGGTTTTACGACGCAGCCTTGGGCGCGCTTGGCATCACGTCCGTTGGACAGATGAATGAGCGCTCTTGCCTGTATAAGTCCAGCGACGGAACGTTGCTGGTGATGAAGCCCGCTGACGGTCATTCGGCCACGCATTCTAACGGCGGAACAATTGGCTTTAAGGCGATGGACAAGGCAGCAGTCGACGCGTTCCACGCGGCCGGCCTCGCCAATGGCGGGAGCGATGAAGGTGCACCCGGCCATCGTGCGGGTGCGCCCGGCAACCCCTATGGCGCCTATCTGCGCGACCCTGTCGGCAATAAAATCTGCACCTTCGCCGTTTCGGCCAGCTAACCCATGACCCTCGCCGATATTCTCAACCAGCATCGGGGGCGTGAAGGCCCCCTACTTCCGATCCTGCATGATGTGCAGGCGGAATTTGGCTTTATCGGCGAGGATGCCATCCGCACCATCGCGGATGCGCTCAACCTGACGCGCGCAGAAGTGCATGGCGTTGTCAGCTTTTATCATG
>CAMAQU010000142.1 GCA_945860425.1 Sphingomonas paucimobilis | reverse complement strand
GAAACGATGGTGATGCCCAGACCATTGCGAACACGCGGAAGCTCCTTAGAGCCCGAATAGACGCGACGACCTGGCTTCGAAATACGGGCGACATGCTTAATCGCAGGCTGCCCTTCGAAATATTTCAGCTCGATGCGGATACCGGGATGAGCGCCAAGCGCTTCATCATGATAGCCACGAATATAGCCTTCACGCTTCAGAACATCGAGAACGCGAACACGCAGCGTAGACGCCGGTGTCAAAACGCTATCCATCTTGGCGCGTTGGCCATTGCGGATGCGGGTGAGCATATCACCCAAGGGATCGGTCAATGCCATTTCTAAAGCCCCTTACCAGCTCGACTTCGTGACGCCAGGAATCAGGCCCTTATTGGCCAGATCCCGCAGCTGAACACGGCAGAGCCGGAATTTGCGGTAGTAAGCGCGCGGACGGCCGGTGAGTTCACACCGGTTACGAACGCGGGTCGGATTGCCGTTGCGCGGAATTTCCGCAAGCTTCAGCCGCGCGATGAGGCGCTCCGTTTCATCCTTGGACTCGTCGTTTGCGATCGCCTTCAGCCGGGCATAACGCCCCGCGTACTTCTTAACGAGCTTCTTACGACGCTCGTTTTTGTTGATCGAACTCAGTTTCGCCATGACTTAAGTTCTCTTCCTTCCGTCAGAGCAGCACCGCTTACGCGGCCTGCTGCTGCTCTTGGTCTTGCGGGAACGGGAAACCGAACAAACGAAGAAGCTCACGCGCCTCGTCGTCGGTCTTTGCGGTGGTGGTGACAATGATATCCATGCCACGCACTTTTTCGATCTTGTCGTAGCTGATTTCCGGGAAAACCAACTGCTCCTTGAGGCCCATCGCATAATTGCCACGGCCGTCAAACGACTTGGGGTTCAGACCCCGAAAGTCACGGACGCGCGGAAGTGCGATGGTGATCAAGCGATCAAGAAACTCATACATGCGTTCGCGGCGCAAGGTGACCTTGCAACCAATCGGCATGCCTTCACGCAGCTTAAACTGCGCGATCGATTTCTTAGCGCGAGCGATGACTGGCTTTTGACCAGCAATCAGCTCCATTTCAGCCGCCGCGATTTCGACCTTTTTCTTGTCTTGGGTCGCTTCACCAACACCCATGTTGATGATGATCTTATCAAGACGCGGAACCTGAAGTGCGTTGGTATACCCAAACTTCTCGGTCATCGCCTTGATGATCGTGGACTCATAAATGCCCTGCATGCGGGCTTTGTATTTGTCAGCCATTGATCACTTCTCCGGACTTCACGGCCACGCGGACCTTCTTGCCGTCCTTGATTTCGAAGCGAACGCGCGTTGGCTTGCCCGTCTTCGGATCTTCAATCGCCACCTTCGACACCGGCATCGGTGCCTCGCGACGTTCCAGCCCACCTTGCGGATCGGCCTGGGTCGGCTTTTTGTGGCGGGTGGCGATATTCACGCCAGCAACGAGAACCTTGCCATCCTTCGGGAAAGCCTTGGTCACTTCGCCCGTCTTGCCCTTGTCCTTACCGGACAGGACGACGACCTTATCGCCTTTTTTGATCTTGAGCGAAGCCATTACAGCACCTCCGGCGCGAGCGAGATGATCTTCATGAAGTTCTTCGCACGCAATTCACGACAAACCGGGCCAAAAATACGAGTTCCGATTGGCTCTTCGTTCTTGTTGACGAGAACAGCGGCATTACCGTCGAACCGGATCGTCGACCCATCGGGACGATGAATGTCCTTAGCGGTGCGAACGATAACAGCGCGATGAACATCGCCCTTCTTCACCTTGCCACGCGGTTGGGCTTCCTTGATCGACACAACGATCACATCACCCACGCCAGCAAAGCGACGCTTTGAGCCACCGAGCACCTTGATGCACTGAACGCGCTTGGCGCCCGAGTTATCGGCGACGTCGAGATTGGACTGCATCTGAATCATGGATCAGCCCTCCATCGGATCGGCAATTGCAGCAGCGCCGCCGACCTTTTCAATGACCGTCCAGGTCTTCAGTTTCGAAATAGGAGCACATTCTTCAATGCGCACCACTTCGCCCTCTTTGAAGACATTGCCTTCATCATGGGCGTGATACTTCTTCGAACGACGAATGATCTTACCGTAAAGCGGGTGTTTCACCTTCCGCTCTACCTTGACCACCACCGTCTTGTCGGTCTTGTCGGATACGACCGTTCCGGTCAGCACGCGCTTTGGCATGTCACCTGGTCCTTACTTGGCCGCAGCCGCAGCGGTGCGCTGCGCCTGAAGCGTCTTGATGCGGGCGATATCGCGGCGCACCACTTGGATGCGGGCGGGCTTCTCAAGCTGGCTTGTGGCCGCTTGAAAGCGCAAGTTGAATTGCTCACGCTTCAAATTGGTCAGTTCCTCTACCAGCTGGTCGTCGGTCTTGACCTTGAGATCGGCAATCTTTGTCATCATGCAGCTCCCAGGTGAGAGAAGTCGCCCAGACGGGCAACGACTTTGGTCTTGATCGGCAGCTTTTCAGCGGCACGGCTGAACGCCACAGCGGCGATCGGGCCGGGAACGCCGTCCAGTTCAAACAGGATACGGCCGGGCTTAACGCGTGCCGCCCAAAATTCGGGCGACCCCTTACCAGAGCCCATGCGGACTTCAGCAGGCTTTGACGACACAGGCACATCTGGGAACACGCGGATCCAGAGGCGGCCCTGACGGCGAATGTGACGCGTGATGGCACGACGCGCAGCTTCGATCTGACGCGCGGTGATACGATCCGGCTCAAGCGCCTTCAGCCCATAAGAGCCGAAATTCAGGCTGGTGCCACCCTTGGCATCGCCATGGATACGGCCCTTGTGCGCCTTGCGGAATTTGGTGCGTTTCGGTTGCAGCATTGCTCTATCCTAAACTCAGCGGGCCGGACGGACGCCGGACGTCTGCGCGTCGAGCATCAGGCGATCCGTGGCCATCGGGTCATGGCCAAGGATTTCACCCTTGAAGATCCAGACCTTGATACCGCAGATGCCATAAGCTGTCAGTGCTTCGGCTTCGGCATAATCGACATTGGCGCGAAGCGTGTGCAGTGGCACACGGCCTTCACGATACCATTCGGTGCGGGCGATTTCGGCACCACCCAAGCGACCAGCGCAGGTGATACGAATACCCTCGGCTCCAAGACGAAGCGCCGATTGCACCGCGCGCTTCATAGCACGACGGAAAGCGATACGACGCTCCAGCTGATCTGCCACACCCTGTGCGACAAGCTTGGAGTCAATTTCCGGCTTGCGGATTTCGACAATGTTCAGCGAAACTTCGCCGGATGTCTTAGAAGCCAGCATCTTGCGCAGCTTTTCAATGTCCGCGCCCTTCTTGCCGATGATCACACCAGGGCGTGCAGCATAGATGGAGATACGGCAATTCTTTGCCGGACGCTCAATGACCACCTTCGAAATCGCGGCCTGCGGCAACGTCTTAAAGATGAATTTGCGCAGTTTCAGATCTTCCAAAAGAAGACGGCCATAGTCCGCGCCATCGGCGTACCAGCGGCTGTCCCAGGTGCGGTTGATCTGGAGGCGCAGGCCAATTGGATTGCTCTTCTGACCCATGGCTTATGCCTCCTCTTGCACTTCGCGAACGACCACACGCAGGCGGCTGAACGGTTTGACGATGCGGGTTGAACGGCCACGCGCACGGGTCGCAAAGCGTTTCATGGCCAGCGACTTGCCCACGCTCGCTTCGCTGACGACAAGCGCGTCAATGTCGAGATTGTGGTTATTCTCAGCATTGGCGATTGCCGATGCCAAAACCTTGCGAACGTCAACAGCCATACCCTTGGTAGAGAACTGAAGAATGTTCAAAGCGTCACTGGCTTTCTTGCCGCGGATCAGGCCCGCAACCAGGTTCAGCTTATAGGCCGAACCGCGGATCATAGCGCCAACAGCCAGAGCTTCCTTATCGCCAACGCGACGGGGAGATGCAGATTTCGACATCAGCGTTTGCCCTTCTTGTCAGCGGCGTGGCCCGGGAAGGTGCGCGTCGGCGCAAATTCACCCAGCTTCATGCCAACCATGTCCTCATTCACCGTAACGGGAATGAACTTACGGCCATTATAGACGTTAAACGTCAGGCCAACGAACTGCGGAAGGATCGTCGAGCGGCGCGACCAAGTTTTGATCGGGCCAGCACGTGTGCCAGCCTCCGCAGCGGTTTCTGCCTTCTTCAGCAGGTGCAGGTCTACAAAAGGACCTTTCCAGACGGAACGGGCCATGACTTACCTCTTCTTCTTCGCGTGACGCGACCGGATGATCATCTTGTCAGTCGACTTGTTGGAACGCGTACGCGCACCCTTGGTCGGCTTACCCCATGGCGTCACTGGGTGACGACCACCTGAAGTCCGGCCTTCACCACCACCATGGGGGTGATCGACTGGGTTCTTTGCAACACCGCGCGTCAGCGGACGACGGCCCAGCCAGCGGTTACGGCCAGCCTTAGCAAGATTGGTGTTCCCATTATCGGGGTTCGACACGGCACCAACAGTGCCCATGCAATCGCCGCGCAGATAGCGCTGCTCACCCGAATTCAGACGAACAATCACCATGCCACGATCACGACCGACGACCTGCACATAAGTGCCAGCCGAACGTGCAATCTGGCCGCCCTTGCCCGGCTTCATTTCCACATTGTGGACAATGGTGCCAACCGGCATTTGAGCGAGTTCCATGGAATTGCCCGGCTTCACGTCGGTCTTCTTGCCCGCGATGATCTTGTCACCAGGAGCAAGACGCTGTGGCGCCAAGATATAGGCCTGCTCACCATCGTCATAGTTGACGAGCGCGATGAAGGCGGTGCGGTTGGGGTCATATTCCAGACGCTCGACCGTCGCTTCCACGTCCCATTTGCGACGCTTAAAGTCG
>CAMAQU010000141.1 GCA_945860425.1 Sphingomonas paucimobilis | reverse complement strand
ACCCCCGATGTTCACGCTTTTCTCAAGCATAACAAATGCTTCCATGAGATCATATTGGAGGCTGCCGCCTCCCCCCGGCTCACCAATTTATTGGCCCGTCTGATTGAGCAACCCGTGGTCTGGCGCACTGCCCAAAGCTATGACGTCAGCGACCTGCAGCGATCCCATCGGGAGCATAATGAGCTGCTCGCCGCTTTCGCGCGCAAGGATGGCGGGTGGGCTGAGTCGGTGATGGCGGGCCATATCCGGCGCGCCTTTCACACCTATTCCGATGCCCATTTGGGTAAAAAACCCCGCTCTGTCATGTCCTAAAGGTCAGGCGGAACTTTGCCCTGTTGATTTTGTATACAAATCAGACAAAGAAGCACCATGCAGAACGCGAAAATCAGCTTTGTTGAAGTCGGGCCGCGTGATGGCCTGCAGAATGAAAAGACGTTGATATCGTCTGCCAATAAGCTGACTCTGATCGAAAAGGCGATTGATGCGGGCGCCCGCCGGATTGAGGTGACAAGCTTCGTCAATCCGAACCGCGTGCCCCAAATGGCCGATGCAGATCAGGTCTGTGCCGGCCTGCCAGACCGCCCCGATGTATCCTATATCGGCCTTGTCCTGAACGCGCGCGGCGCAGAACGTGCCATTGCAACGGGACGCATCAACCAATTGGGTGCTGTTGCCGTCGCAACAGATCGCTTTGCGATCGCCAATCAGGGGCAGACCAGTGATGACTCTGTCGCCGTCTCCAAAGCGATTATTCGCCAAGCGCAGGCAGCAGGCCTAACTGGCCAAGTGACGATCAGTGCGGCCTTCGGATGCCCCTTTGAAGGCGAAGTCTCCGAGGATCGCGTGGCAGCGATGGCCGAAGCTTTGGTCGATGCAGGGCCAGTCGAAATCGCGCTGGCCGATACAATTGGCGTCGGCGACCCGGCCCAAGTGTCACGCATGGTGCGCCGGATCGCACAGATTATTGCGCCGCTTCCCGTGCGCGTTCATTTTCACAACACCCGCAATACGGGCCTTGCCAATGTGTGGGCGGCGGTTGAGGCGGGAGCCAGTGTCGTCGATGCCTCGCTTGGCGGGCTGGGCGGATGCCCCTTTGCACCAGGTGCGGCGGGCAATGTGCCCAGCGAAGATGTCATCTACATGCTCGAAAGAGCGGGCATTGACACACATATGGATCTGGAAAAGATGATCAGCGCCAGTCGCTGGCTATCCGAAATTATGGACCGAAAACTTCCGGGAATGGTGGCGCATGCCCCTGCATTTCCCGCTGTGCGTCAGGGAGACTGAAAAATGGGGTATCGTCTGGGCGTCGATGTAGGCGGGACATTTACCGACCTGCTGCTGTTCAATGTGCAAACAGGGGCTTTTTGGCGGCATAAGACACCGTCGACACCGCATGACAGTTCAGAAGGCATTCTGACGGGCGTGACCGCCGTTTGCGACAAAGCAGGCATTGCGCCTGCGGATATCGAATTTTTCCTGCACGGCACAACAGTCGCGACCAATGCCGTTCTGGAAGGCAAAGGCGCACGCGTCGGCCTGATCACGACCGAAGGCTATCGCCACATCATGCAGATTGCGCGCAGCTTTGTGCCCGGCGGGTTGGCTGCCTGGATCATCTGGCCCAAACCAACCCCGCTTGCCGCGCTCGAAGATACCGTCACCATCAAAGGCCGAATTGACGCGGCAGGCCGCGAAGTCCGTCCGCTGGATGAGGCTGATGTGCGTACGGCGCTGACCAGTCTGAAGGATCAGGGCGTCGAAGCGATCACCGTCAGCTTGATCAACGCCTATGCAAGCGGCGCGCATGAAAAGCGGGTTGGCGAAATTGCGAAGGATATTTTCAACGATGTCCCCATCTCGCTCAGCCATGAAGTGCTGCCCGAAATGCAGGAATATGAGCGCACCCTGACAACCGTTGCCAATGCGGCCGTCCGGCCTGTGGTCGGGCGCTACGTGTCCAACCTGCGCTCCAAGCTGGCGGATGCGGGCTTGCGCGGCAAATTGTCGCTCCTGCGCTCCGATGGCGGCTTGATGTCGGCTGAAAAGGCTGAGGAGCAGCCCGTCAACATTCTCATGTCCGGCCCGGCTGGCGGGGTGACAGGCGCGCTTTGGGTGGGCCGCAATGCCGGCTTGAAGAATATTCTAACCTTGGATGTCGGCGGCACGTCCACCGACGTTGCCCTTATTGAAAATCTGGAACCGCGTCGGCAGCGGACAACCGAAGTCGGCCACCTGTCCGTCCGCGCCTCCGCGCTGGATGTGAAGACAGTGGGCGCAGGCGGCGGCTCCATCGCCTATGTGCCGGAACTGACAAAGGCCCTGCGCGTCGGCCCGCAATCGGCAGGTGCCGTCCCCGGCCCCGTCGCTTATGGCAAGGGCGGTGAATTGCCAACGGTCACAGACGCCAATGTCGTTCTTGGCTATCTCCCCGAAAACCTCTTGGGCGGCACGTTTCAGCTGGATCGTGAAGGCGCCAAGCGCGCGGTGCAGACGATTGCCGATGCGCTCGACATTGATCTGATGGCGGCCGCCCGCGGCATCATCGACATTGTGAACGAAAATATGTTCGGCGCGCTGCGCATGATCTCGGTTCAGCAAGGCTATGACCCCCGCCATTTCGCGCTCATGGGCTTTGGTGGCGCAGGGCCGCTGCATGTGAATGCCGTTACCCGGTTGATGGGCAGCTGGCCCGCCATTTCGCCCGTCTCCCCCGGCGTGCTTTGCGCTCTGGGTGATGCGACGACGCAGATGCGGACGGAAACGGCCCGCTCCTTCTCGCGCCTTGCCAGTCAAACACAGGCGCAGGATTTGATCGATATTCTTGAAGACATGGCGCACCAGACGCGGGCCGAATTGCTCGCCGATGGCGTGCCCGACGCCGAAATTACAACCGCATTTGAAGTGGATGTCCGCTATGCGGGTCAGGCCTTTGAAGTGCCGCTGACGATCAGTGCTGATCTTCTGCGAAGTGATGGCATTGCCGGTATTTTGAAGCGGTTTGATGAAGAGCATAACCGCCTCTTCACCTTCAACATGGATACCCCGCATGAGATTGTGAACCTGCGGGCCGTGGCTTTGGGGGCCGCACTCGACCTTCCGGCGGCGGAACTGCCCAAGGGCGATGGCAATCCACACGCCGCCAAGATGCGCGATCATACGCTCTGGATGGATGGGCGAGAGCAAGCGGCGGTGATCTATGATCGATCCAAGCTGCGTCAGGGCGATATTTTGAAAGGCCCGGCCATCATCGTGGAAATGGACTCAACGACATTGGTTGAATCGGGCTGCGTCGCAACCGTCGACCGCGTCGGCAACATCTTGATCAACTTAGGCTGAGGAGGGAAGACATCATGGCTGCACAGATCATCCAAACCAACCCGGTTCCCTTCAAAAAGATCGATATCGATCCGGTGACGCTCGACATTATTGAAAATGCGCTGCGCAATGCCCGCATTGAAATGGATGCAACGCTGGTCCGCACCGCAATGTCGCCAGGCATTCGGGAACAGGGCGATGCCTTTCCGCTGATCGCCGACCCAACAGGCAAGATGATTGTCGGACAATTCGGCAGCTTCATCGGCGGTTTCCTCGATAATTTTGAGGGCACGCTGGAAGATGGCGACCTCATCTTCTTGTCAGACCCCTATTCGGTGGATGGCGCGGTCAGCCATTCAAATGACTGGCTGGTTCTATTGCCCGTGTTCAAGGATGGCCGGTTGATCGCCTATACCTCCATGTTCGGCCACCAGTCCGACATTGGCGGTAAAGTCGTTGGCTCCATGCCGATCAACGCCACCTCCATCTTTGAAGAAGGGGTTCGCATTCCCCCGGTCAAGCTCTGGAAAAAGGGCGAATACAACGAAGACCTGATGAAGCTGGTTCTGCACCAAACGCGCAAGCCAGATTGGTGTCAGGCTGATTTGAACGCGCTCATCGCGTCCTGCCGCGTCGCCTCGCGCCGCGTCATTGAAATGGCAGAACGCTTTGGCGACGATGTTTATGTGTCGGCCACGCAAGAGCTTCTGGCCCGCAACCATCGCGCCATGAAGGCCCTGCTCGCCATGGCCGTTGCCGAAGAGCCGGTGAGCTTTGAAGATTATATCTGCGACGATGGCATGGGTGCTGGTCCCTATCGCATCAAATGCACCATGTGGCGTGAGGGGGAGAAGGTCATCCTCGATTTTGCGGGCACCGATCCGCAGAGCAAGGCCTCGATCAACTTCTTCCTCAATGAAAACATGTTTAAAATGTTCTTTGGCATCTACATGATCATGGTCTTTGACCCGCAGATCCTGTTCAATGACGGGTTTTATGATCTCATTGATGTGCGCATTCCAGAAGGGTCGCTGCTCAAGCCGAAATTTCCGGCTGCTCTCTCCGGCCGCACCCATGCGCTGGGCCGCATCTTTGATATTTTGGGTGGCCTGTTGGGACAAAAGACTCCGGAATTCCTCAATGCCGCCGGCTTCTCTTCCTCTCCGCACCTTTTCTATTCTGGCTATGATGCGGATGAAAAATGGTTCCAGCTGTTCCAGATCGGCTTTGGCGGCATTCCGGGCCGGCCGCTGGGTGACGGGCCGGATGGCCATTCGCTCTGGCCGGGCTTTACCAATGTCCCCAATGAATTTTTAGAACGCTATTTCCCGCTGATTATTGAGCGGTATGACACGGCCCCCGATTCTGGCGGCGCTGGGCTGCATCGCGGCGGCAATGGCATCCACATGACCTACCGCTTCCTCGCTTCGGGTACGATTTCCATCCATGATGACCGCTGGTTTGTGCCCCCATGGGGCGTGAATGGCGGTGAACCCGGAAAGCGCGCGCGCAAAATCTTGGAAAAGGCGGATGGCAGCACGCACATCATCGGCAACAAGGTTGAAGATGTGCATGTGGACGTCGACGATCAGCTGCACTTCATCACCTGGGGTGGTGGCGGCTGGGGCGATCCGCTGGATCGTGA
>CAMAQU010000140.1 GCA_945860425.1 Sphingomonas paucimobilis | reverse complement strand
AAATAGAGGGGCGCTTCCGCCGATCAGGGCCAGAGCCGCCACGCTGGTCAAAAAGGTCTTCGACATCAAAATCTCCTGAGAATCGTCATGAACGCGGTTTCTAACGACCAAGCGAACAATGGGGAAGCTCAGTTACTTAGGAAGACCTCAGGCCAAATTCCAATGAATCAGCCCATCTTCCCCGCGCTGTGTGCTGCCGGCCAGCCCAACAGGTTCTTGCGCGCCATTGGTCAAAACATCGATCATCGCCGCGTCCTCTGGTTCCACGCGGGCAAGCACCCGCGCACCCGCCGGGTTCTTCGCGATAATGGTGCCAAAGCGCACCGATCCATCGCGTTTGTAAAACACAGTGTAGCTTTCGATCACCGCTGGGCCTTCATAACTCTCATCTGCGGGCGGCACGGGGCCACGCTTGGCGTCGGCCAGCGCGTTCACATCATAATCATGCGGAAATTGGGCAGCGGGCAAGGGATCCGCTGACAGGACGATACCATGGAAGTGCGTCGCATAGCCGCCATTGGCAAAGAGGAAGGCCGTGCCGCGCTTATCGCGCAGCGTATCAACCATCGAGGCGATGGCGTGGCTCATATAATTGCCAATCGGCCCGCCGCCAAAGGTTAGCCCACCAAAGGCCGTGATTGGACGATCCACCGGCCAGCCCAGCACCCGACGCGCCATTTTCGGAACGCAGGGAAAACAGGAATAAAGTTCGACATGGTCGAGATCTGCCGTGGTCAAGGCATTGCGCTTGAGCGTTTCCTCTATGGTCACAACCATGCCTGCGGGCTGCACATATTGGTCGCGCTTGAGCATATTGTGCGTTTCATGCGCTGCAGCACCCATGCCGACATGGATGATGCGATCTTCCGCCATGCCTGCGGCCCGCGCCAGCGCCAAGGAGGTCACGATGAAGCCTGCGCCCTGATTGACGCTGGAATTGGCGACCATCCGCTTTTGATAGGGAAAGGCAATGGGGCGGTTATCTGCCTCAACACTGGTAATCTCTTCCGCCGATAGCGGCTTACGCAGCCAAGCATGTGGGTTGGCCGCCGCCACTTGCGACATGCCCGCCCAAATCGCGCCGGACTCCGCCTGCGCTTCGGTCAGGCTTTGCCCCCAAGCCGCGCGTGTTGCATTTTCATACAGCGGATAAAGATCGGTCGGTGCGACCAGACCATGCTGCTGCATAACAGATTTTGCGCCGCCTGATGCAACGCTGCGCAGGGCATCTGTCTTTTCACCTGTCGCTGCCCGCGCCCGCTCTGCCGCTGTTCGCAAAGCTTCTGCCCCGATAATGGCCGCAACAGAAATCTCGCCAGCACCAATCCGGTTTGCCGCTTCATTCAGCAACTGGACCGGGCTTTCGCCGGTTGGATGCGGGGTTTGCTCCACAATCTTGGGCGAAATGCCATAATGCTGGGCCAGATGTGCGGCACAATCACCCAGCTTTGGAAAGCTGATCTGGTTGACCACTGCAATACTTTCCAGCCGCGCAATCCAGCCGCCCCCTGCATCCGCATCCGCCGCCTCAAGCGCGGCGACCATGAGGCCGAGCGAATCGTGCACATTGTCGCGGTCATTAAACTGGCCAACGCCAATGATAACGGGTGTGCGAGCGGGATCGGCATTCACAGGTTTAACCCTTGCGCCCAACAGGTTGCGCCGCAGGTGTGCCTAAGAAGCGGGGGGCTGGTGCCGGTTGATCCACACCGTCCACGGTGACAAAGGTAGCCCGCGCTTTATTGTGCGGATGCTCCAGCGCCTCTGCCATCGACATGATCGAGCCGAAGCAAATATCGGTGCCTTCCATGATCGCGGCCCAGTCATCGCGCGTCTTGGTTTTGAAGATATCGGTCAGTTTGGCCTTTAGAACGGGCCATTGGCTCTTATCCATTTGGGCGTCGAACGCGGCATCGCCTTCCAGACCCAAGGTTGTACGAAGTAGCGCGTAAAACTGGGGCTCGATCGATCCGATGGAAATCCACTTCCCATCCGCGCATTCATAGGTGTCATAAAAATGGGCGGCGGTATCGAGCATGTTGACGCCCCGTGTGTCCTCCCAAGACCCAAGGCCGCGAAAACCCCATTGCATGGCGTGGATAACAGACGCCCCATCGGTCATGGCAACGTCAATCACCTGCCCCTTGCCGCCGCGCGCGACGTTCAGCAGGGCAGACACCATCCCAAAAGCCAACATCATGCCGCCGCCCGCAAAATCACCAATGGCATTGGTTGGCGGCGTCGGCTTGCCATCTGGGCGGCCATAGCCGTGCAGATTTCCGGTGATGGAGATATAGTTGATGTCGTGCCCAGCGGCCTGCGCCAGCGGCCCCGTCTGCCCCCAGCCGGTCATGCGGCCATAAACAAGCTTGGGATTATCCGCGAGCAGCACATCTGGTCCAAGGCCCATGCGCTCCATCACACCGGGGCGGAATCCTTCGAATAGGCCATCGGCCTCTTTCACTAGCGCACGGACTTGCGCCACGCCTTCGGGCGTCTTGGTGTCAATTTCCACCACTTCGCGATTGCGCGTCAGCACGTCACGGCCTTGCAGATCAAGCGCCCCGACACGCGCAACGCGGATAACCCGTGCGCCATGATCCGCCAGCATCATCCCAGCAAAAGGCCCCGGCCCAATTCCGGCCATTTCGATGATGGTGATCCCGTCCAGAACCCCGGCCATGCGTCTCTCCTCTTCGTGCGCGTTCAAATTCTGCATCCGCTATGAAGACCTTTGCCTATGCGTCAAGGGGGTGCGCCTGCTTTGCCTTGCAAGCAGGCCGCCGCGAGCCTAGATGCAGGCATGTGACAGGTACCCCGCAAGGGGTTTCAAAGGGAAGTCGGTGAAAGACCGATGCTGTTCCCGCAACTGTGACCGGCGAGTTCCTCTCCGACAACACCACTGGGCAACCGGGCAACCGGTGATCTGGGAAGGTGGAGAGGCGCAACGACCCGGGAGCCAGGAGACCTGCCTGCCACAGCTGGTCCTTCGACTGTGCGGGAAGACGCAGGCGAACGGGGGTTTCCTCGCGTGACGGCAAGTGATGACGTCTGCGAGGAGGAAAAGTTTGAAATCCCTATTCTACGGCTCGGCCGCGCTGCTGGCGCTTGGGGCATGCCCTGCGCTTGCTCAAGAGAATGCAGGCGACATTATCGTGACGGCAACGGGTGCCCCTTTGGCCCGCGCCCAGAGTGGACAGGCAGTGTCTGTCCTGACCGCGCGGGACATTGCTGAGCGGCAAACGGTAAGCGCAGCTGACCTAATCGCCACCCTTCCAGGTATATCCATGTCACGCAACGGCCCCCTGGGAGGCTTTACCGCCGTCAGGATTCGCGGTGCCCAAGGGGAGCAAACGCTTGCCCTGATTGATGGGGTGAAGGTCAATGACCCCTCCTCACCGGGGGGCGGATTCGATTTTGGGGCGCTGCTCACCGACACAATTGATCGGATCGAAGTATTGCGCGGGCCGAATTCCGTTCCTTGGGGCAGCGAAGCCATTGGTGGCGTCATCAATATCGTCACGGCGCAGCCAAAGTCTGGCCTCTCTGGCTCCGCTCAGGGCGAATATGGCTATGGCGATGCGGGCCGCCTTGTTGGCCGTGTTTCGGGCGGGAACAGCCGGATCCGCGCCACATTTGGGGGCGGCTGGTTCACGCAGGATGGCATTTCCGCCTTCAAAAATGGCAGCGAAGCCGATGGCCTGAAGCAATATGGAGCCAATGGCCGGATCGACATGGATCTCACGCCCGGTATCGCGCTCGATCTGCGCGGCTGGTATGCCCATAGCCGGATTGAGCAGGATGGATTTCCCCCGCCCTTTTACGGCTTTGCCGACACGAGCGATTACGTCGTTTCAGAACAAATCGTCGGATATGCGGGATTAAAGGCGCAGACAGGCCAAATTCTGCATCGCCTTGCCGTCACCCTATCCGATGTGAACCGCGACAATTTTGCGCAACGGGGTGATCCCGCTCCGCAATATCTCAACCGTGGTCAGACCGAGCGGTATGAATATCGGGCGGACTGGGCTGTCCGGCAGGGCTTGCGCGCTTTAATCGGTCTTGAGCATGAACGGACACGCGCAGATGATGGCTATGCGCTTGAAAAAACGCATGTGAGCAGCGGTTTTGCCCAAATCATCGCCGATCCAATCCGCAGCCTCACACTCACTGCCGGCATTCGGCTCGATGACCATGCGACCTATGGTCAGCATGTGACACCATCGGCCAATTTCGCTTGGCGGGCCGGCCCCTCCACGCTTATTCGCGCGGCCTATGGCGAAGGGTTTAAAGCCCCCACACTGTTCCAGCTCTACAGCTCTTACGGCAATCAGAGCCTGCAGCCAGAAATGGCTCAGAGCTTTGATCTTGGGATCGAACAGGCTTTGATCGCCGATCGACTTCTCCTCACCGCGACATTGTTTCAGCGCGACAGCACGGATCAGATCGACTTCATCTCCTGCGCTGGCCGTACATCGGGCATATGCCAAAACCGCCGCGACGGAACTTATGACAATAAGGACAATACGCGCGCTAGGGGCATTGAATTAACAACAGAATTTCATCTAACAGATGCTATCAACCTCACCGCAAACTACACCTATCTCGATGCGAAAGATCGCACGACAGGCCAAGGCCTGATCCGTCGCCCGCGTCACAATCTGTCTGCGGATATTGACTGGCAAAGCCCAATGGGCCTGCGCCTTGGCGGCAGCCTGCGCCTTGCGAGCAAGAGCGATGATACCGACTTTGAAACCTACGCTCCCGTTTCGCTGGGTAGCTATACCCTGATGGGTCTTCGGGCGTCCCTGCCGCTTTCATCCCGGTTTGAGATTTATGGCCGCGTCGAAAATCTGTTGAATACACGCTATGAAACCGTGAGCGGCTATGGCAGCTATGGCCGTGCGGCCTATGCTGGGGTTCGGGCCTCTTTCTGATGAAACAGGCGGCGATCCTTTTTCTTGCGCTTGCTGGGTGTAGCCCGGCCGCGCACATTGCGCCGGGGCAGATCGTCTCCAACAACCCCTGTGTCGATGCGGTGCTCGCCGAAATTGCAGCACCGGGGCAAATTGGGGCGGTCA
>CAMAQU010000139.1 GCA_945860425.1 Sphingomonas paucimobilis | reverse complement strand
CCCCTCGCGGTTCACGAGGCATTGCCAGGCCCCGCTCTGCAATCAGATTCCGCTGGATCTGGTTCGTTCCGCCATAGATTGTGTCGGAACGCGAATAGAGAAATAGATTGGGAAGCACCGACCATTCATAGGCGTCTGCGTCCGCAATTTCGCCTGACTGACCGATGATGTCCATGGCCAATTCTCCCAATCCACGCCGCCAGCTAGCCCATTGAATCTTATAGGTGAGCGCCGCACCGTCGATCTTGCTGTGATCTGTGTTCGACAACATGCGCATCGCGCCATAGCGCATCAATTGCAGGCCGATTTCTGCCTTGGCAATACGCTGACGGATGAGCGGATCTTTGGCAGCACCTGTGGCCTTGGCGGCGGCGATGACCTCGTCCAGCTCGTTTCGAAAGCCCATTTGCTGGCCCAGCGTAGAAACGCCGCGTTCAAAGGCGAGCAAGCCCATTGCAATCTTCCAGCCATCGCCCACCGCACCAATCAAGCTGTCGGCTGGGCATTTGGCATCGGTGAAGAAGGTTTCATTGAATTCCGCATCGCCATTAATCTGCTTGATCGGACGAATCTCAATGCCCGGCTGATCAATTTCCATCATCAAGAAGGTAAGGCCCTTTGGCCCCTTCGACCCTTCCTCGCTGCGCGAAACGACAAAAATCCAGTCGGAAATATGGGCAAGGCTGGTCCAGATCTTCTGACCATTGACGACCCATTCATCGCCCTCCAGCCGCGCCTTCGTGCGGACGCTGGCCAGGTCAGAGCCAGCACCGGGTTCGGAAAAGCCTTGGCAGAAGATTGTTTGTCCTGCGGCGATCCCAGGCAAGAAGCGATTCTTCTGCGCATCTGTGCCGAATGCCAGCAATGTCGGGCCGGCCAGTTCAACGCCGATGTGATTGACCCGGCCGGGGACTCCTGCACGGGCATATTCTTCAGCAAAGATCACCTGCTGGGCAAGGGTTGCAGCCCGACCGCCCCATTCTTCAGGCCAGCCGATGCAGCTCCATTTATGGGCCGCGAGTTGCTGTTCCCACTCCTTGCGCCGCTCCGCCTTTTCCGTCAGCGTCGTGATGCCTTTAATGTCTTTGAATTCGCCTGCCATTTGGCCATTGAGCCAATCGGCACATTCGCGGCGGAACTCTTCTTCGGCCGCTGAAAAACCGAGCTTCATGCCGCTTCTCCCAAAATCATGCTGGCCACTTGTTCACGATGCCAATTGCCGTTGCCGAGCATCGACTGAATGGCGCGCGCGCGTTTGAAAAACAGGTGCGCGTCATGTTCCCAAGTAAAGCCGATCCCGCCATGAAGTTGGATCATGTCGCCCGCACATTTTGCATAGGTATCAGCCGCGAAGGCCTTTGCTGCATGCAAGGCCATTTGCAAATCCGAAGCCTGCTCATCTGCGGCACAGGCCGCCCAGTAAACCGCCGACCGCGCCTGCTCAATCTCAATCATCATATCGGCAAGGCGATGCTTATACGCCTGAAAAGAGCCAATTGGACGCCCGAACTGAACACGTTCTTTGGCATAAGCGACCGTTCGGTCGAGCGCCTCTTGCGCGCCGCCCAAGGCTTCGGCGGCAATACAAATCCATCCAGCTTCACGGGCCGCGCGCATCGCCGCTGCCCCATCGACCAGCTGATCCGCTTGAGCGCTCTTCAGCGTGACCGTGGCAAGCGGTCGTGTCTGGTCCATCGTCACATGCGTGGTCACCTCAACGCCCGGGGCTGAACGCTCGACAATCCAGGCCCCCGTGTCATTGCCTAACACAAACACGTCTGCCGAAGCGCCATGCGGCACAAATTGGCACGTACCCGTTAAGCTGTTCCCCTGAGCCGACAGGTCTGCGGAGCCTGCACAGGCCGCGATGGTGCTGCCGGACACAAGCTTCGGCAGCCATGCGGCCTTCTGGGCTTCGGTTCCCCCGGCAAGGATAGCCTGAGACGCCATTGCGAGGCCAACCATTGGGAGTGCGGCCACCTGCGCGCCGGCCGCTTCCGCCAGTAAGGCGAATTCAACCTGTCCCAATCCTGCCCCGCCATAGACTTCAGGAACCGTCACACCGGCAAGGCCGAGGTCCTGACAAAATCCGGTCCAGAGATCACGATCAATCCCGTCTGCGGCCATCGCCCGGCGGGTGCGGGCGCTGGTCGCATTCTCAACGAAATAGCCCTTGGCCGTTTCGCGGATCATCTGCTGTTCTTCGGTAAAGACGAACTCCATTATGCGGTCCCCCACACTTTGCGCGGCGGCACACGGCCCGCCAGCAATTTATCGACGGCAGTGCCAACGTCGGCCGGGTCCCATTGCTTGCCAGCATCGACATGCGGGCCTTCGCGCCAGCCATCTTCCAGCATGATTTTGCCGCCTTCGAGTTCAAAGACACAGCCCGTCACATGCGCGCTCTCCGGGCTGCCAAGCCAGACCACCGTCGGCGCGATATTGGCCGGGTCCATAACGTCAAACGCCTGACCTTCGGTCGCCATTTTGTCGGCAAAGGCCTGTTCCGTCATCCGCGTGCGGGCCGACGGGGCCAGCGCATTGGCAGTGATGCCATAGCGACCCAGTTCGGCGGCTTGAACCAATGTCAGCGATGCAATGCCGCCCTTAGCGGTCGAATAGGCCGCTTGTGCAATGGAGCCCTGAAGCCCTGCGCCCGACGAGGTATTGATGATGCGGGCATCGATTTTGTGGCCTTCCTTGCCGCGTGCCCGCCAGTAATCGACGGCATGGCGCGACACACAAAAATGGCCGCGCAGATGCACGTGCATTGTCGCATCCCATTCCTCAAGGGTCGCGGACACAAACATGCGGTCGCGCACGATGCCCGCATTATTCACCACGACGTGCAGATCGCCAAATGCGGCCACGGCGGCGTCAACGATGCGCTTTGCTGCATCCCAATCGGTAATATCTTCATAGTTGGCGATGGCATGTCCACCGGCGGCTTTAATCTCCGCAACCACGCCATCCGCAGCGCTCGTATCACGCCCTTCACCGCCCAACGATGTCCCGATATCGTTGACAACGACATTGGCCCCTTCCGCCGCAAGAGCGAGCGCATAGGCGCGCCCCAGCCCACGGGCCGCCCCGGTGATAATGACCGTCCTATTGTCGCAAATACCCATTATAACCTCTCGATAATCGTAACGTTGGCCTGACCACCGCCTTCGCACATGGTCTGGAGACCATAGCGACCACCGGTGCGTTCCAGCGCATTGAGCAAGGTGGTCATCAGGCGCGCACCTGTGGCCCCAAGCGGGTGGCCAAGCGCGATGCCGCCGCCATGAATATTGACCTTTTCATGCGGGATGCCGAGCTCCTTCATCCAAGCCATTGGCACGGATGCAAAAGCTTCATTGCATTCAAAAAGATCGATGTCGTTCACCGTCATCCCCGCCTTTTTCAGCGCATATTCCGTCGCAGGAATGGGCGCGGTGAGCATCCAGACAGGATCGTCGGCGCGCACAGAAATGTGATGCACTCTGGCGCGCGGCTTTAGATTATGCTCCTTCACCGCCCGCTCTGACGCGACGAGAAGAGCCGCCGCTCCGTCGCAATTCTGGCTGGAAATACCGGCGGTGATGATGCCGCC
The DNA here is from genome assembly GCA_945860425.1 of Sphingomonas paucimobilis. Classification (GTDB taxonomy): domain Bacteria; phylum Pseudomonadota; class Alphaproteobacteria; order Sphingomonadales; family Sphingomonadaceae; genus Aquisediminimonas; species Aquisediminimonas paucimobilis_A. Next base: position 1,506 of record CAMAQU010000139.1, on the reverse strand, counting down.
TTCTTGAACCGTTCGAAGTCCCGCTAGACCTTCCATGTTGGTCTGTGGGCGGATTGTTTCATCCTTTTCCAACTCGGCCATGGGCGCGACTTCAGCATCGAACCAACCATTGTCCCAGGCGGCCTGCGCGCGCTGATGTGACGCGACGGCAAATGCCTCCATCTCCTCCCGCGACAAGCCCCATTTCTTGGCGATCATTTCTGCTGAGTTGATCTGATTGAGCAGCCCATCCCCATAACGCGCGACCCAACCCGGTGATGTATTGAACGGATTGGAAAAGCCATATGGCTCCCCCGCATACATGGCGGCCGAAATCGGAATGGCATTCATCGCCTGGCTACCGCCGGCAACGACGAGGTCCTGCGTGCCAGACATCACGCCTTGGGCTGCGAAATGAAGCGCCTGCTGCGAAGACCCGCATTGCCGGTCAATCGTTGTCCCCGGCACATGCTGTGGCAATCCCGCGACCAGCCAGACGGTGCGGCCGATATCCCCCGCCTGCGGACCAATGGTATCGCAACAACCCCAGACCACATCGTCAACGGCATTGGCATCAACGCCTGTCCGCGCAACCAACGCCTTGATGGGATGCGCCCCAAGGTCTGCGGGGTGGAGGCCTGCAAGGCTGCCCTTCTTGCGGCCAATCGGGGTGCGAACAGCGTCAATAATATAGGCTTCAGCCATGTCAGTCCTTAAGCAAATGTGTGTTCAGGGCCGATGGGGAGTGTGCCACCGAGCACAGCGTCATCGATGCGTTTCAGATGGAAGGCGCGCGCGCCCCAAGCTCCGGCAAGCGCCCAGCTGCGCTTCATCCAGAAATGGAGATCAACCTCATAAGTATAGCCCATAGCGCCATGAACCTGAATTGCTGTTTCAGCTGTCAGGATGGCAGCATCCGTCGCCGCGACCTTGGCGTGACTGACATGCACGTCGGCCGTTGCCCGCTTATCCTGCAACGCCTGCGCGGCTTGCCAGACGACAGGCTTTGCGAACTCGTTGGCGACAGCGCATGTCGCCAACTGATGCTTGATTGCCTGAAACGCGCCAATCGGCTGGCCAAACTGCGTCCGAATTTTGGCATATTCAACCGCAAGATGAAGCATCGCATCGGCAAGACCGACAAGCTGGGCGGCTGACATGAGCGCCGCGAGGTTGAGGAGATGTGGATCTCTATTGTCGCTGACGGACCCGGAAAGATTGCGCAGCGGATCAACGCTGGTCAGCGCCGCACCCGCGCCATCCGCCACCCACGGATTCATTGCATGGGCCAAGGGCAGCGTGACCCGTCCCGCCGCTATATCGGCAAGCTGGTCTATCTGACCCTGTGCGATCAGCCACGGGACACCCACAAAGGCCGTGTCGACCAGCGGCTCAGCCACACAAGCCCGGCCACATTCGGCCGCGACCAAGGCCGCATCAACCAGCCCCATGCCGAGCCCGCCCTGTGCTTCGGGGACGAGTAAACCCGTCAGCCCCATATCAACCAAACCCTGCCAAATGGCTGGG
>CAMAQU010000138.1 GCA_945860425.1 Sphingomonas paucimobilis | reverse complement strand
TCCTTTGGGCGCGCCCATCTGAATCACGCAATCGACATTGCCCCAATCCACACCGAGGTCGAGACTGGCGGTGGCCACAAGGGCGCGCAATTGCCCCTGCGCCATGGCATTTTCCACCTTGCGCCGCGCCTCAATATCAAGGCTGCCATGATGGATTCCTATGGGCAGCTTCTGCACATTGGCGCGCCATAATTCTTGAAAGATCAGCTCACACAGGCCGCGCGTGTTACAGAAGATCAAGGTCGTCTGGTGCGCTTCAATCTCTGCCATCACCTGCGGCACGGCATAGGCACCACTATGCCCGGCCCAAGGCACGCGATCTTCCGGCACCAAAATGCTCAGCGCAGGCGGCGCGCCCGGATCCCCAATGACCAACCGCACGGATTGTCGCGCTGGGGAGAGCCAGTCCAAATAGAGCTCCGGATCTGCCACCGTCGCAGACAAGGCCGCTCGGCGCATTTGGGGGGCGATGGCCTGCAGTCTGGCGAGCGCCAATGTCAGAAGATCGCCCCGTTTGCCGGTCGCAAAGGCGTGGACTTCATCAATAATCACGCGCTTCAGCCCGGCGAACATCTCCGCACTTTCCGGGTAGGATAGAAGCAGGCTGAGGCTTTCCGGCGTTGTGAGCAGAATATGCGGCGGTCGGGCGCGCTGGCGGGCTTTACGATCCGACGGCGTATCGCCTGTGCGGGTTTCAACCCGAATGTTCAGGCCAATTTCTTCAATCGGCTGAAGCAGATTGCGCTTCACATCCACGGCCAAGGCCTTGAGCGGGGAAATGTAGAGCGTGTGCAGCCCCTCAGACGGCGACAGCGCCAAATCCGCTAGCGTTGCCAGAAACCCAGCGAGCGTCTTGCCCGCGCCTGTGGGGGCCACCAGCAGGGCATGTTCGCCCTGTTGATAGGCATCCAGCATATCCAGCTGATAGCGCCGGGGCTGCCACCCGCGGGCGGCAAACCATTGGTCAATCGGGGCGGGCAAAGTGGGCACAGGCCCATGTGCACTGGCGAGGCCCCGTAACTCCAGCAAAAAAAGGGGACGGCTGACGCAGCCAAGATGACCAATGTTTCACGAGGGCCTAAAGCGCGGCTGTGTTAGCTCTGGGGTGGATCATCCCTTCGGAGGAACGCATGCTGGCATCCCTGAAAACCCGACTGCGGCAGATGCGGCGCGAGGGCAGAGCCGTCACGTTCATCAACCGCCTTGCCTATCTCAACTATCAGATCAAAAATCTGCGCGATTGGATGGGGCCGGGCGCATGTCGAAATTGCTGGGAGAACGGGCCTTTTCCAGCGACACCGATAAGCTGGTGACCTTCACCATGACCGAAAGCGGCGGCGCGATCCGCCCGCTGCAAAACCCTTGGGAAATCAGCGAACTGATGAAGCGCGTGCGGGCCAAAAGGCCGCAAGTCATTGTCGAAATCGGGACAGCAAAGGGGGGCACGCTCTTTCTGTTCTGCCAACATGCGGCCGAAAATGCGACGATCATCAGCCTTGATTTGCCCTATGGCCACAATGGCGGCGGCTACCCAAGGTGGAAGGAAGGCCTGTATCGCAAATTCGCAAAAGCCGGGCAGAAGCTCCATCTGGTGCGCGCCGATTCCCATCTGGATCAGACGCGCCGCACGATTGAACGGCTCCTCAATGGGCGGCGGATCGATGTTCTCATGATCGATGCGGATCATAGCTATGAGGGTGTAAGACGCGATTACACGCTCTATTCGCCCCTATTGGCCGCGGACGGCTTTATTGCGCTGCACGATGTCATCCCCAATCGCTTCGACCCGGAAATTGAGGTGCACCGATTTTGGGATGAACTGAAGGTTGCGCATGACACAGAAGAGCTGGTCGCCGATTATGGGCAGGGCAATTTGGGCATTGGCATCGTCCGGCCGCGCATCGCCGCCCTGGCTTCAGACGTGACCCAACGCCCGGCGCGCGTGATTTAATGCGCGACGGATTCGCCCCGCACCAATCCTGACGCCGCCAATTGGTCATCAATCTGCGCCATCAGACGGGCAAGCCCCGCCTCATCCTTGGCTTCTGCGCGTGCGACCAACACATCTTGCGTATTTGAGGCGCGCAGCAGCCACCATCCGTCCGCTGTATTCACACGCGCGCCATCAGTCCGGTTGACATCGGCCCCTTCGGCTTCGAGCCGAGCGAGCACTTCATCAACCACCGCGAATTTGCGGCTTTCATCGACCTGAAAGCGCAATTCGGGCGTGTTGATCATCGCGGGCATGGCAGATCGGAGCGCCGTTAAGGAGCCGCCCAATTCGCTGACTGCCTCGATCAAGCGGATGGCGGCATAAATGGCATCGTCAAAGCCGTACCAGCGGTGCTTGAAGAAGATATGGCCGGACATTTCCCCTGCGAGAGGGGAGTCCACTTCCTTCATCTTCGCCTTGATCAGGCTATGGCCCGTCTTCCACATCAAGGGCGTTCCGCCCAATTCTGCGATGCGATCATATAGGGCTTGGCTTGCCTTCACATCGGCGATGATCGTGGACCCCGGCAGTTCCTTCAAAACAGGTTCCGCCAATATGGAGAGAAGCTGATCCCCCCAAACCACACGGCCTTCCCCATCAATCGCGCCAACGCGGTCGGCATCGCCATCAAAAGCCACTCCGAAATCGAGCTTCTTGTCCGCGACGAGACGGCGTAAATCGACAAGATTGGCCTCAACCGTAGGGTCAGGGTGATGATTGGGAAACGTGCCATCAATATCTGCAAACAACAGATGATGTTCGCCCGGCAGACGCTTGACGAGCGCCTGGAGGACTTCCCCCCCAGCGCCATTTCCGGCGTCCCAGCCGATGCGGAAGGCTTGCCCGGAAAACCCCTCAACCAGTCGGTCGACATATTGGTCGAAAATCGCGTGATCCCGGACATGGCCCTGCCCGCTTTCCCAATCTCCAGCGGCGGCCAAAGCGCCAATTTTCTGAATATCGCTGCCGAAAAACGGCCCAGAGCGGTGGACCATCTTGAAGCCATTATAGTCGGGGGGATTATGGCTGCCAGTTATCTGAATTCCGCCATCGACCTCATCCAATACGGCCTCAGCATAATAGAGCATGGGGGTTGGCCCTAGGCCAACGCGCACCACATCGGCGCCCGTTTCCGTCAATCCACGGATCAGGGCGGCTTCAAGCATGGGCGAGGATAAACGCCCATCATAGCCCACGGCCACGGTCTTGCCGCCTGCACGGCGGACAATGGTCGCAAAGCTGCGGCCAATTGCCCAAGCATCATCTTCAGTCAGCGTCGAGCCGACAACGCCGCGAATGTCATATTCCCGCAGAGACGTGGAGTGAAATTGATGCGCCATGCCGATAATGCCCTATTTTCTGGTAATGCGCTCCCCTTGCCCAAGGCCAAGGGGCAAATCAATGCGCTAAAGGGGAAAAGGAGATGAGCGAGGTTAACGCTCTATCCGCGCCAGCAGAACATCACGCGCTTGGTTCACTTGCGCGGCCAGATCGGCACTACCACCGGCATCGGGGTGCACTTTTTGGATCAAGCGACGATGGGCGTCGGCAATGGTTGCGGCATCCGCCGCCTCATCCACACCCAAAAGTCGGGCGGCCTCTTCCACGGTCATATTGCCCTTTGGAGTCAAAGCCCCCCGCCAGGCCCAGATGATGATCCCAACGACAGCGACAAAAAGCAGAAACTTGATCATAAAAAGGCCAATTCCCTCTGAGTTGCTTCGTTCGTCGGCAAGGCGAAGGCGGAAATCATTTCCCGCAATTCCTGCCGCGCGGCGACATGACTGACGGAGAAGCCCCCCAATTCCTTCTTGTCGAGCAATGTCAGGCCTTTGGGAAAAAGCTCCCGATAAATCACCCGCTCACTGAGGCCCGGCACCGTGCGAAAGCCGACGCGCTTTGACAATTCAGTAAGGGCCGCCCCGACCCGGCGCATATTATGCGCGTCCAGATGCTGCAGGCGATTGCGCAGCACCACCCAGTCGACCGTTGCGCCATCCGTCTGCGCGCGCACCTTGCGCAAATCCCAAATTAATTCGGCGTAAAAGCTCGGCTTGCTGACCCGAAAGCTTTCGGCATCAACCTGCCCAATCAGGTCGAGATCGACAAAGCTGTCATTAATCGGCGTCACAATTGTATCGGCGCGGGCAATAGCAGCCCGGGCTACCGGATCATCCCGGCCCGGCGTGTCGATGATCAGGAAATCTTGCCCGGCCCCAAGGGCGGCAATGGTCGCGTCCAGCGCCTCTTCAGTCATCTGGTCAAGCACCGCATAGCGCGGCACATCCAGCGTGGCGCCGCGCCTGCGCACCGTGGCTTCGCGATTTTCAAGATAGCGGGCCAATGTCTTTTGCCGAGTGTCGAGATCAAGCGCTGCCACTTGATGGCCGGAAACGGAAAGGGCAACGGCGGTGTGCACCGCCGTGGTCGATTTGCCGGAACCGCCCTTTTCATTGGCGAAGACGATGATGTGCGGCTTTTCCCCGGACATGGACTTGGTGCTATCCTTCCTTGATTCGCGGCCCCCAGCATCGCTAGAGGCAGCAACCCTTCCTAACCGTGCAGGAACAGCCGTGCAAACCATCCATGATCGCGCCACATTGAAAGATGCTCTGAAGGGCTTGCGTGCCCGGGGAGAGACAGTGGCGCTCGTGCCGACAATGGGTGCGCTGCATGACGGCCATTTGGCTTTGGTGGCAGAGGCAAAGCGGCGGGCGGATCGCGTTGCCGTCTCTATCTTCGTCAACCCACGCCAGTTCGGACCAAATGAAGATTTTGAGGCTTACCCCCGCCGGACAGAAGCCGACTCAGCCAAGCTGGAAGCAGCCGGCGTTGACCTGCTCTGGATGCCCAGCGTCGATGAAGTTTACCCAGATGGCTTTGCCACCCATATCCGCATTGCCGATTTGCCAGACCAGCTCTGCGGTGCGGCCCGGCCCGGCCATTTTGATGGCGTTGCCATTGTCGTTGCAAAGCTGTTGAATCAGGTGCGGCCAGACCTTGCCATTTTTGGGGAGAAGGACTGGCAGCAACTGGCCATCATCCGGCGGATGGTCGCAGACCTTGATATGGATATCGACATTGTCGGCTTTCCCACCCAGCGTGAGGAAGATGGCCTCGCCCTCTCCTCCCGCAATGCCTATTTAACACCAG
>CAMAQU010000137.1 GCA_945860425.1 Sphingomonas paucimobilis | reverse complement strand
GGCTTTGATCACGCGCGACGTCACCCCCAATTTTGCGCGAGCCATGCGCCCTTGGATTTTAGGGGCTTGGATTTTTCTGACGATTGGCATCACGGCTGGCAGCTATTGGGCCTATTATGAGCTGGGCTGGGGCGGCTGGTGGTTTTGGGATCCGGTCGAAAATGCCTCTCTGATGCCTTGGTTGGCGGCCACCGCGCTACTCCATTCGGTGACTGTCCTTGCGACCCGCGATGCCTTGCGCACCTGGACGATCATGCTCTCTTGCGTCGCTTTCTCTATGTCTATGGTTGGGACATTTCTCGTCCGCTCGGGAATTTTGACGAGTGTGCATAGCTTTGCCGTCGACCCAAAACGCGGGATATTCATTCTGGCGCTGTTGGCGATCTATATTTGCGGCGCGCTCATTCTATTCGCGTTGCGCGTAGGGACGGTTGCTGAAGGCAAAAGATTTGAGTCCGTGAGCCGAGAAGGCCTTCTGGTGATCAACAACCTGTTGTTGTCGGTCATTCTGGTCGTGGTGATGGTTGGGACGCTCTACCCCTTGGTACTAGAAGCCTTTACGGGGCAAAAAATTTCTGTCGGTGCGCCTTTTTACAATTCCACAGCAGGTCCACTTGCGCTTGCTCTCGTTGGTTTCATGGCCGCCGGGCCATTGCTGCGCTGGCGCCATGATGTGGGGCGGCAATTGTTGCGCAGGCTTGCGGTGCCCCTTGGCGTAGCAGCTGCTGTTCTTGTCGCGGTCTTGCTGTTCGTGGGCGACAAAATAGATCCTCTTCCCCTTTTAGGGCTCGTCGTTGCAGCGGGTGTTGCGGTCGCCAGTCTGGCCCCCCTGTGGAAGCGGAACTTAAGGCGGACACCGCTCTTCACATGGGGCATGGTCATTGCACATTTCGGCTGTGCAATCAGCATTGCTGGCATGGCCTCAGACAGCGCCTTTATGGTGGAAAAGTTGGTTCCGATGCGTGTCGGAGAGACACAGGCTGTAGGACCGTTTCGGGTCACATTTGAAGGCATAGAGCAGGTCCCGGGTCCGAATTACGATGCTCTTCAGGCGACAATGCGGGCAGAAAAGGCGAATGGGGATGGCTTTATTTTGAAGCCTGCTCTCCACCGCTTTTCAACCCCAGTGATGGTCACCAACGAGGCGGGCATAAGGACCTTCTGGAATGGCCAGCTCTACCTTGTCATTGGCGATGAACGGCCCGGCAATATGTGGGTGATGCGCATGTGGTGGAAGCCCTTCATTACGCTGATTTGGCTGGGCGGTATCCTGATTGCCTTTGGAGGGACATTGTCTCTGATTGGCCGCGTGCGTCGCGACGGCTTGGGTCGCCGGACCAAGGAGCCTCTAATCGCATGACGCGTAAGTGGATCTTCTGGCTCCCGCTTATTGTCACCGTCGGGCTGTTCATTACCTTTTTGATCGCGCTCATTCGGCCATCGGATCGAGCCATCGAGTCTCAATTGGTGGGACAGCAGCTCCCCGCATTTGAAGCGCCAGCAGCCATGCCTGACCAGCCGGGCACACGCAGTCAGGACTATGCCGATGGCAAGCCCCGATTGCTCAATGTCTTCGCCAGTTGGTGTGGACCATGCGTGGCAGAGATCCCTGTTCTCTTGCAGCTGCAGGCAATGGGCGTGGAGATTAACGGTGTCGCGATTCATGATCGCCCAGAAGATTTGGCGCGCTTCTTCTTGCAAAATGGCAATCCCTATGCCCGTGTCGGTTTAGACCAAGGCGGGCGGGCGCAGATGTCATTCGGGTCGGCAGGTGTCCCTGAAACCTTCATCATCGATGGCCAGGGCCGCGTTGTCGATCAGCATATTGGAGTTATCACCGAAGAAGATATTCCCGATATTCTCGCAAAGTTAAGAGGCTCCTGATGCGCTTCACTCTCGCTCTTGCCCTTTTGTGCGCGGCGCAGCCTATATTGGCTCAAGATTATGCAGACGAATCTTTGCAAAATCCCAAGCAAGAGGCGCAGGCGATAGCGCTGATGGACACGCTGCGTTGCGTGGTGTGCCAAGGCCAGCCCATTTCAGGGAGCAATGCCGATCTTGCGCGCGATATGCGCCGATTGGTGCGTGAACGTATTGCTTTGGGCGAAAGCCCGGATGACGTGCGGACTTGGCTGGTCAATCGCTATGGTCAATGGATCAGCCTGAAGCCTGCAGTGAATGAACAAACAGCGCCCTTATGGCTCATCCCCGTATTGGCGCTCTTAGGTGCAGCGGCGCTATATACGCGGCGCGCCAAACGAAAGGGACGATAATGGCTTGGCTGGGCGTTTTTCTACTCTGTGCCCTGACCTTTGGCGGCCTTTGGTGGTCGGGCAGATGTTCTCGCCCTGCGCTTGAGCTGCTCGGAGCGGTCCTGATGTTGGCCTTGGCTGGCTATGCTTGGCAAGGCAGCCCAAATCAGCCCGGTTTTCCCGTGAGTTCTCCCAGCAACTAAGCTCGTCGAGCAGGCTGGCCGGCACTTAGGCCGGCCCCCCTTATTTCTTCTTTGGCACCCAGTCGGCAAATGTCGGCTTATCGCTGACGCGGTAAAGAAATCCGCCGCGGTTGCGATAGAAGCGCTCCATCTCCTCGCGGTTGAACGGACGTGAGCCCAACCGACCGAAGACCGCAATCTGCCCGCCAGTTTCATCGACGCCGCGGTCACGATCCAATCCCTTTGACATAGCAAGCGCCGGGGAGGGTGTCCGTGTCCAGGCGATCAGCTCCGGCTTTGGCGCGGGGGAGAAACCATAGAAATTGGGCTGGCTGGCCGGAGACGTGAGCTGCAACACCTTCATGCCGTTGCGGCCATCTGCGACATAGGCAAAGAGCGATGCGTTGGTGGACCCAACAATCACATCTTCGGCATCATTGAGTTGCCCGTCAAACGTCACCTTCTGATAAATTTTCGGCTTTTCTGGGTTGGTGACGTTCAGGATGACAAGGCCGTCCTCCTTCGCCGCGACATAGGCGTAGGTCCGCGCGACATAGATACGACGCGCATTGGCAAGGGGAACAGTCGCTTCCGGCACAGGAATGATCTTGCGCGGATTGGTCAGATCAAAAAGCTTAACGCCATCCTGATCCGTTACCCAGAGATAGCGGAACTGCAACGCAGACGCGCGCGCGCCATTCGTCGGCAAAACCTGCATCACGCGCGGTTTGAGCGGGTCATTAAGGTCGAGAACAACTAAGCCTGCGTCAGCCGCAATATAGGCATAATGGCCGCCAAGGGTGATGTGCCTTGCCCCCTTCAGGATATTGCCTTCATTCCAAGTCAGAGCACGGCGAAGGAAGTTATTGCGCGGCTCTCCATCAACCAGCGTATCGACATCCACGAGGATCAGACCTTCAACGCTGTCCGTTACAAAGGCATATTTGTAGATTGGATGGAACGGTTGTTCCTGGTTCATGCTGCGCATTTGAGGCGTGTTCTTAGCCGGGTTGATCGGCTGATTTGTGGCCAGCGCCATGCATGTCGCATTGGTCGACTTGACTTGGGTATCATGGCCAAGAGGCGAGAAGGGGCCTGTCAAAATGCGTTCAGACACGCCCTTATTCGCAACCGAGGCAATATCATACGCCCTAAAGCCGCCACGGCCTTCTGCCACATAAAGATATTCGCCGCGCATCTGGAGGCAGCGGACAGCATCAGACGTGCCCTTCACCTCATTGCGGATGATTTCCTTCATGCCCGTCTCACCGCTTAGGCGCTTGTCGAAGGCTTTGCCGCGCGTCCAGTTGATGAGCTCACGCTTATTGCGCTCAACATGCCCCTTATAGAAATCGGGATAGGCATATTTATGGAGATAGGATCCAAAGACGGCCTGCGGCTCATCATTTTCGGTGACGCGCACTGCCTCGATCCCGCCTTCGAGACCGGTCCAGGCATACATGCCGACGAAATTGACGAAGTTGGTCCCTTGCAACAGCAGCTGCGCCATGATCGCATTATTGTCATTCTCAACAGAGACGTGGCAATCGCTGCACGTCTTTGTCTCGGTTGTGCGCACTGTGTGCGGGAAGTGCGGTGCAAAGGCCTGCGATGAGAAGCCAACCGCCGAAATTGGTGGTTGCTGAATGTAGATACGTTCTCGGTTCACATTGGTCGAAGATAGGATAAGTGCCGAAGTCGAGCGAATGGGCGCAATCATATTGCCCTTGGTCGTCTGGTGTCGGCCCAGTTGGAACATATCGTCGCGCGCAACCTGCGGATTATAGGTCGCGAAATTGCGCGTCTCTTCGCCTTCATAATGATGGGAAGTCGTTTTCCAGTTCGCTTCAATCGGCAAATGGCATCCGCCACAGCTGGTCGTCCAGCTCAGGTGGCAGGTGAAACACGCCATCTCGCTTTCTTTGTGCGCGAGATCATCGTCCGGGATTCCTGCTCCAAATTCGAACTTGCCAGTATCCGCGCCCGATTTGCCCATGAGCTTAGAACGCGCAGCCTTAAGATTGAAACCAGGGTTCTCAGGATCGACCGTGTCTTTGACCAAACTCATGCGCCATTCGAGCTTGGGATCGAGAACGGAACGCTGAATGAGGTAGCGCGACCCGTTTTCTTCTTCCTTCCACTCAAAGCGGCGTTGCCCATCAGGATTGCGAATAAGCGACAGGTTGTTGCCGCCCGGCGGTGCTGCCGGACCAGACGTCAAGAGCGTGGGATATGCCTTTGACGTGCCGTGGCAATCCTTACAGCCAATTTCGATCGCATTGGCGACTTCGCCATAGATCAGGCCGTTGCCATGGCTATCCTGAGAGAAGTGGCAATCCACGCATTGCATGCCCTTTTCCGCGTGAATATCCATCAAATGGACGGATTTTCCGGGATTTGTGCCAATGGGCGGGAACAGGCCTTCACCTTTTTTACGGAATTTTTCTGGATCATCATTGGCGACAACCTTGCCCTCAGCATCGAGCAAATTGCCTTCGCGGTCACGCTTGAAGATGGCCCGGAAGTTCCAGCCATGACCGTGATAATCGGCAAATTGCGTGTCCTTCGCCTTGGGATTAATGTCGTCAAACACACGGCGGACAAATTCCACATCTGCCCATTTCCCGCGCACCGCAGCAGCTTCGGGATTGCGCTTGAGGACCTTAAAGGCCTCAGCCGCGGTCGGGTATTTCTGCTTTTCTGGCCACATAAGGGGC
>CAMAQU010000136.1 GCA_945860425.1 Sphingomonas paucimobilis | reverse complement strand
ATTTTGTCGGCGGTCAGTCGATCCGCGTCACATTTGATCAACCGGTTGATATGGGGGAATTGCGGGGGCGGCTGGAACGCATGGACGTGGGCGATGTTGTGCTTCAGCAAATGTCCGATCCAAAGGTGGTCAGCATTCGTATTCCGTTGGAAGGTGAAGCAACTAACCCCATCGGAAAATGCATGGGCACGGGCGGCGCGTCGACAGGCCCAGCCGATCAATCTAATAAAATTGCCTCCAAGGTGCGTGGGGAGCTGACCAAGGCTTACCCCGGTGTCGATATTGGGGCAGTGAATTCTGTTTCTGGCAAGGTTGGCTGTGAACTCTTCACAACGGGCAGTATCGCGCTGACCCTTGCAATGCTGGGCATTTCGCTCTTCATCTGGTTCCGGTTTGAATGGCAATTTGGCGTTGGGGCCTTGGTGACTCTGTTTCACGACGTTGTCCTGACCTTCGGCTTTTTCGCGCTGACGCGGCTGACCTTTGATCTCAATGTGATCGCGGCAATTCTGACGATCATCGGCTATTCGCTGAACGATACGATCGTCATTTATGACCGCATTCGTGAGAATTTGCGTAAATATCGCAAGATGGAAATTCAGCCTTTGCTTGATCTTTCCGTCAATGAAACGCTGTCGCGCACGGTCACGACGTCGCTCTCGCTGGTCATCACGCTGGGCATTTTGTTGCTGGTTGGGCCAGATACGATCTTCGGTTTCACCGCATCCATGCTTCTCGGCATCGTCATCGGGACATTCTCGTCCTTCTACATTTCAGCCCCCGTGTTGATTTGGTTGAACGTGACGCCCGATAGCTTCGTTCAGCCAGAGTCCGGCCGGCCGGGGGCAGAGCGGGTGCGCGAAACCTTCCCTGATCAGCGCTAGTCACAGCAGGCGATGGTCTTTCCCCTGATAAGGGCAGGCTCTTGGCAAAAGCCCATCTCTCCGCTTGGCGGGACGGGTTGGGCGGGCTAAGACACAGATATGTCGACTTCTCGTTTCCGGACAGTTGCTGTCCTCGCCGCCGTCATGATCGCCGTTCCACTTGCGGGGTGCGCCAGCGGGCGCGCAAAGAGCAAGGCCGATACGTCTTACGTCGCGCGCGATGTGGCGACCCTTTATAATGCCGCAAAAGGGCGGTTGGATCGTGGTGACTATAAGCTGGCAGCCGCCCTTTTTGATGAGGTGGAACGCCAGCATCCCTATTCGGTCTGGGCGCGCCGCGCGCAGTTGATGAGCGCCTTTAGCTATTATCTGGCACGTGATTACACCGAATCGACCAGCTCGGCGCAGCGCTTCTTGTCGATCCATCCGGGCAATCGCGACGCGCCCTATGCTTATTATCTGATTGCGCTCAATTATTATGAGCAAATGTCTGACGTGACGCGCGACCAGAAAATCACGCAGCAGGCGCTCGATGCCTTTGGGGAATTGACCCGCCGTTATCCCACATCGCGCTTTGCCGCTGATGCCCGGTTGAAGGTTGACCTGATCCGCGACCACTTGGCGGGCAAGGAAATGGAAATTGGTCGTTTCTACCAACGGCGTGGTCTGTGGCTGGCCAGCACAACTCGGTTCCGCAAGGTGACCGAAGATTATCAGACGACGAGCCACGCGCCAGAAGCATTGCTGCGCCTGACCGAGAGCTATCTCGCCATGGGTGTGCCGGAAGAGGCGCAAAAGGCGGCGGCTGTGCTTGGGCGCAACTATCCGAATAGCGATTGGTATAAGCGCGCCTTTGACCTGATGCAGAAGCACGCGCCCAAGGCGTGACCCTGCGCGGCATGCTGACCTCTATCTCGATCCGCGATGTGGTGCTGATCGAAGCACTTGACCTCGATTTTGATAGTGGTCTGGGCGTCCTCACCGGGGAAACCGGTGCGGGCAAATCGATTTTGCTCGATGCTCTGGGCCTCGCTTTGGGGGATCGCGCCGATAGCGGCCTTGTGCGCCAAGGATGCGCACAGGCGAGCGTCACCGCCAGCTTCCAAGCTCCAGAGGACGCGAGTGACCTGTTGCGCCATAATGATCTTGAAATTGGGACTGGCGAAGAACTGATCGTCCGTCGCACCGTGAAGGCCGATGGCGGCAGCCGTGCTTATGTGAATGACCAGCCCGTCTCTGCGGCCTTATTGCGCGATTTGGGAGCAATGCTGGTTGAAATTCATGGGCAGCATGACGATCGCGGCCTCATTAATCCGCGCGGCCATCGTGCGCTGCTCGATAATTTCGCGCGCGCAGAGGCCGGGCGCTTGCGGGCCTCCTATGCCGCTTGGCGCGATGCAGAGGCGGCGCTGGAGACGGCGCGGCAGTCCTTGGCCGATGCCGAGCGGGATCGGGATTGGCTGTCCCATGCCGGTGCAGAATTGACCGATTTTGCGCCTTTGCCGGGCGAGGAAGAAGAATTGGCGGCCCGCCGGACATTGATGATGCGCGGGCAGAAAATCGCCGCCGAGCTAGAGGCGGTCACCGCCTTGATTGAAGGCGCGGATGGGGCTTTGTCCCAATTGCGCCAAGCGGCCCGCATATTGGACCGTATGGCGGGCGATCATAGTGCGCTTGCTCAAGCGCTTGAGGCTGTGGATCGGTCGATTATCGAAAGCGGCATAGCGGAAGATAGACTGCGAGATGCGGCTTTTGCCCTGTCCTTTGATCCCGCACGGCTAGAGGCCGATGAAACCCGCCTGTTTGACCTGCGCGCACTCGCCCGAAAGCACCGGGTGCAGCCGGATGATCTGGCCCATCTGACCGCCGAACTCTCTGCCAAGCTCGAGGCTATTCAAGCTGGTGGAGAGGGGCTGGCCCGGCTTGAGGCGCAAGTAACGACCGCACGACAAACATATGAAGCAGAGGCCCGCGCCATTAGCATCGTGCGTCAAGCGGCCGCCCTTCGATTGGATGTCGCTGTCGCGGCCGAACTGGCGCCGCTCAAGCTGGAATCCGCACGTTTCCAGACATTGGTCGAAGACCTTCCCGAAGCCCAATGGGGGCCATGGGGCATGGACCGTGTGGAGTTTTTGATATCGACCAACCCCGGCGCGCCCTTTGCGCCTTTGATCAAGATCGCATCGGGGGGGGAATTGTCGCGCTTCATCCTCGCGCTCAAAGTCGCGCTGGCGGAAGAAGGCGCGGCGGGCACGATGATCTTTGATGAGATTGATCGCGGCGTCGGCGGGGCTGTGGCTTCGGCCATTGGGGATCGGCTGGCCCGGTTGGCGGAACGCACCCAAGTTTTGGTCGTCACGCACAGCCCGCAAGTGGCGGCGCGGGGGGCGGGGCATTTGCTGATCGCCAAAGCCTCGGAAGGAACGGTGACGCGCACCAGCGTGCGTCTGCTCGATGTTACGGAACGTCGCGAAGAAATTGCCCGCATGCTCTCTGGCGCGCAGGTGACGGATGAAGCCCGCGCACAGGCGGAACGCCTGTTGGAGGTTGCGTGAGCAGCCTGTTTGATATGTCGGAGGCAGAGGCTGCTAATCGGCTGATGCGGCTGGCCAAGGAGATTGCCAAGCACAACCGGCTCTATCACACGCTCGACACGCCGGAGATTTCGGATGCCGATTATGATGCCTTGGTGCGGGAGAATACCGCGCTAGAGGGGCAATTTCCGCATCTGATCCGCCCAGATAGCCCAAATAAAATGGTTGGTGCAGCTCCTGCGGCCCATTTGTCCAAGGTGACGCACGCGCGCCCGATGCTCAGTTTGGACAATGCCTTTTCGGACGAGGATGTTGAGGATTTTGTCGGCCATGTGCGCCGTTTCCTCAATTTGGCGGAACAGGAACCTGTTACTCTGACCGCTGAGCCGAAGATTGACGGCCTGTCCTGTTCTCTGCGTTATGAAGGGGGAGAGCTGGTGCTGGCCGCGACCCGTGGCGATGGCAGCGTTGGCGAAGACGTGACCGCCAATGTCCGCACCATTGCCGATATCCCCAAACACATATCAGGCGACGTGCCTGACGTGTTCGAGGTGCGTGGCGAAGTCTATATGGCAAAGGCCGATTTTGCGGCCCTTAACACGCGCATGGCGGAGGAGGGGGGTAAGCTTTTTGCCAACCCGCGCAATGCCGCGGCAGGATCCTTGCGGCAGAAAGACCCCAATGTCACGGCCGCGCGCCCCTTGCGCTTTCTCGCCCATGGATGGGGGGACGTGTCCAGCCTTCCCGGCGAGACGCAATTTAATGTGATCAAACGGATTGAACATTGGGGTATTCCGGTGGATCCCCGGTTCGTGCGGCTGACGATGACTGCCGACGTGCTATCCCATTATCGCGCGATTGAGGCGCTTCGGGCGGATTTACCCTTCGATATTGATGGCGTCGTTTATAAGGTTGATCGGCTGGATTGGCAGGCGCGGCTGGGCTTTGTGGCCAAGGCCCCCCGTTGGGCCATTGCGCATAAATTTCCGGCGGAACAGGCCGAAACCACGTTGGACTCGATCGATATTCAGGTGGGCCGCACCGGCAAGTTGACCCCGGTTGGGCGGCTAACGCCCGTGACGGTCGGCGGCGTTGTCGTCTCTAATGTGACGCTCCACAATCGCGATGAAATTGCCCGGTTGGGCGTGCGCCCTGGGGATCGGGTCATTGTCCAGCGGGCAGGCGATGTCATCCCGCAGATTGTCGAAAATCTGTCGCGGGCAGAAGATCGCGCGCCCTATAGCTTTCCCGATCATTGCCCAGAATGTCAGTCAGAAGCCGTGGCGGAGGAGGGCGAAGTCGATGTCCGCTGCACTGGCGGCCTGATTTGCCCGGCCCAGCGTGTGGAACGGCTCAAACATTTCGTCAGCCGCGCAGCCCTCGACATTGATGGTTTGGGGGAAAAGACCATTGTTGAGTTTTTCGGCCTTGGTTGGCTGCACAGCCCGGCGGATATCTTCCGCCTGAAGGCGCGCCGCAATGAAATTGTCGGGCGGGAGGGCTGGCAGGATAAGTCTGTGGATAACCTGTTGATGGCTATTGAGGCCAAGCGGCGGCCAGACCCGGCCCGCCTCATCTTTGCCTTGGGTATTCGCCATGTCGGCGCGGTGACAGCAAAAGACCTGTTGCGCGCCTTTGGCAGCGTTGATCGGGTGCGCGATGCGGCGACGGGGCCGGATGCTCTGGCAGAATTGACGCAAGTAGATGGCATTGGCCCGGTTGTGGCGGAGGCCCTGATTGAGTTTTTCC
>CAMAQU010000135.1 GCA_945860425.1 Sphingomonas paucimobilis | reverse complement strand
CACATTGGGATCCGCTTGTTCGGTTACCAACGCCTTGAGATGATTTAGGAGCGTTTTCATTTCGGATCTCGTGAAATGATCCCGACGCGATGTTCGAGCGTTCTTATATTCCTGAGAACGAGGCAACGAAATATCTGGAATACGAGTGATGAGTTTGCGTCGCGCTGCGTAGGATAGAATTTCCTTTAGCAGTCCTCGCTCGATCTTCAGGGTCGCGGCGCTGGGTCGCTTAAGATTGCCGAGCGTTGATCTGCGCTTAGTTGCCTTTGCTGCTGGTTTACGCCCACGCTTGCGCTTTAAGGCAACCTCCTGACGCTGCTTCGCCTCTTCGGTCGCGTAATAGTTAACTCTGAATGTGAAATAGGTATCGATAACGTGCTCGTCGATTTCACGAATCGGTTTCTGCTGAAAGAACGGCAAAAAGTAGCGACGATAGGTTCCGTCGAACTGGGTGGTGCGTGATTCGGATTTGTGGATCAAAACGTCTCGCGTAAAATCCTCATAGACCTTCTCGAACTCGCCTTTGCTGTGAACGACTATGCCACTCTTTGCGAGCGACTGGAGTTCGTAAAATTGCTCCCGAGCAAATTCTTCCGCTTTTGCGCGATCACTGGTCTTGGTGGTTCGAAACACATACCCCTTTTGCCCGTCGATGCGTGCTCGGTAGTAATATGACCCCTGCCGCTCATCGCGCTTAACGATGGCAAGACGGTCATTCAGAACAACCCATTCTCTAGTTTTCGCTCGCATAATGCCCCAAATCGTATGAACCAGCGCATTATATAACGAAAATCCATTAAACGAAAGCAACGGAGTAATTGCTCAAAAACGTTGATAATGCGTCGTTTTGCCAACATCGCGGTCAATGAACCAAAATCAAATTAATAGGGTTGCGGTTCATTAAAGGAACATTCAGCGAAAAACCGTCCAACCAGAAACGACGGAAATGCGTGGGTTTTAAAGGGTACTGGTACTTTGGTGGTACGTTCGAAAAGCAACAAAAAAGGGGTCGCAAAACCTTGCAACCCCTTGATTTTGAACGGTTTTCTTTGAAAAATACCGTAGATGCGGTTTTAACGTTTGGAGAACTGGAAGCTCCGGCGCGCCTTGGCGCGGCCATATTTCTTACGTTCGACCGCACGGCTATCGCGGGTCAGGAAGCCAGCGGCCTTCACCACACCACGAAGGGCGGGCTCTTGCTTGGTCAGGGCTTGGCTGATGCCGTGCTTGACGGCCCCGGCCTGACCCGAAAGACCACCGCCCTTAACGGTTGCGATCACATCATATTGACCCGCGCGTTCGGCAATGCCGAAGGGCTGGTTGATGACGAGACGCAGCGTGGGACGCGCAAAATAGACTTCCTGATCACGGCCATTGATCGTGATCTTGCCGGTGCCGGGCTTCACCCAGACGCGGGCAACCGCATCCTTACGGCGGCCTGTTGCATAGGCGCGGCCCTGTGCGTCAACTTCGCGTTCACGAAGCGGGGCAGGCGGGGCGACAACAACGGGGGCTGCCGGAGCTTCTGAAGCTTCAGCGGCAGGTGCAGCTTCAGCCGGAGCGGCCGCAGCGGTGTTGGTGAGCTCACCCAAATCGGCGAGCGACTGACGGGTATCGGTGTCGGACATTATGCACCCACCTTATTCTTGCGGTTCAGCGAGCCAATATCGAGGACATTGGGGTTCTGGGCGACGTGCGGATGCTCGGTGCCGGAATAGAGGCGCAGGTTGCGCATCTGCTGGCGGCCAAGCGGACCCCGCGGGATCATGCGCTCAATGGCTTTTTCCAAAACGCGCTCCGGAAAGCGACCTTCCAGAACCTTCGCCGCCGTGATGCTCTTAATCCCACCGGCATAGCCCGTGTGCTTATAATAGACCTTCTGGCCGAGCTTGCGGCCGGTGAAGCGCACCTTATCCGCATTGATGACGATGACATTGTCACCGCAATCGACGTGCGGGGTATAGCTTGGCTTATGCTTGCCGCGCAGGATGTTGGCGATAATGGTGGCAACGCGACCAACGACGAGACCATCGGCGTCAATCAAATGCCATTGCTTTTCGACCTCTGCCGGCTTTGCCGGTTTGGTCATACGGGTGAGCGCCTTCATAAAAGTGCGTCCTCTTGACGGTAAAACAAAAAGGCGCTGCCCTTGCGGACAGCGACGATGGACGCCCTTTTGCAGGGGCGGGCCGTTAAGTCAAGGATTCGGGCGGCTCTTGAAACGGGTAAAATAATACCGCTGCGATTTAAGAGCGGCGACTAAGGACATGAAGGCCCCAGCTGGTGGAGGCCACAACCAGCGCCCCCACGGCCTGATGCAGCACCGCCAGACCAATATTGACCCCGGTCATCACCGTCGCAATGCCGAGTAGCATTTGCGTGCCAACGCTGATGTGAATGGCGATCGAGGCCGGGCGGACCCCGGCCTGCTTTACGCGCCGGGCCAGAAGAATGAGCGCGCCGAGCGCAACCCAAGCCCACCAACGGTGGACGAAATGGATCACAAAGGGATCATTGGTCAGCACATGCCAGGCGCTGCCCATGATATTGGGATCTGGAAGAAACCGGCCATTCATCAACGGCCAATCGCTTGCCGCAAGGCCGGCATTGAGGCCAGCCGTATACGCGCCGAAAAGCAATTGGATCAGCAAAATAGCGGCCACCGCCAGACCAAATCCGGTCAGCCGCGCAGGCCGAGCCTGCGGATCACGGGCCAGCGCCTTGAGATCCAGCGCCGTCCAGACAAGGCCTGCAAGGATGAACAGCGCGGTGAGCAAATGCGTCGCCAACCGATAATGGCTCACATCGGTGCGATCGACCAGACCAGAGGCCACCATCCACCAACCAATTGTCCCTTGCAGCCCGCCAAGCGCCAGCAGCGCGACCAGCCGCAGGCCATAACCCTGGGGAATGGCGCGGCGCAGGGCAAACCAAAGCAAGGGCAGCGCAAAGGCAAGGCCGATGACTCGGCCGAGCAGGCGGTGCGCCCATTCCCAAAAGAAGATGAACTTAAACGCGCTGAGACTCATGCCCTTGTTGATCAGCTGATATTCCGGAATCTGGCGATATTTATCAAAGGCCTCTTGCCAATCCTGATCTGTCAGCGGCGGCAAGGCCCCGGTCACGGGTTTCCATTCGGTGATGGACAGGCCAGATTCGGTCAGGCGGGTGATGCCACCGACCACCACCATGAGGAAGACAAGACTGGCAACCGCATACAGCCAATTGGCAATCGCATTTGGGCGGGACAGGGGCTGGGACATGGGGGCCATATAGGCATGCAGCGGCACATCGCAAAGCCCCACCTTGGGTCAGGCTATGGGGGGTCAGGCTGAAACCTCATAATGTTATATTGTATCGTCACATGATCTGTGGCATAGGCATCGCATGATCAAGGGACTCGCCTTTGCCAATCGCCTTCACCAGCTGGATCGCTGGGCCATGGGCCTGTCTGGCCTGTGCGTGGCGCATTGCCTTGCCTCTTCGATCTTCTTTGCCGTCATGGCCTCTGCGGGCAGCGTGTTCCTCCACCCGTTGGTGCATGAAATTGGCCTTATCCTCGCCATTATGTTCGGCGCGATCAGCTTGGGCCGCGGCATTATGACTCATGGCGTCATCACGCCGCTCGCCATTGGCGCGGTCGGCTTGGCAACAATGGGGTTTGCGCTCACCCTGCCGCATGATGGCAGTGAAGCTTTGGCAACGATTATCGGCGCCTCCATTTTGGCGCTTGGCCATTATCTCAATCGGCGCGCCTTCGCCTGATCCTGCGGCCCGCTTGCAGCGGCCATGCAATCCGCCTAGTTTCATCGCCATGACTGGTCACATCCATACCCACGCCCTGCCTGCCGGAGACGCGCTCACCGACGCTGCCCGCAATGCTATGGCGCGGGCAGGCGAGCAATGGACGGCGATGCGGGCCAGCGTCTTTGATGCGCTGGTTGGGTTTGAAAAGCCCGCCTCTGCTTATGACATTGCAGAATCTGTTTCGCGCGCGCAGGGGCGGCGCGTGGCGGCCAATAGCGTCTATCGGATTCTGGATCTGTTCGTCACCGCCAATGTCGCGACCCGCGTGGAAAGCGCAAATGCCTATATTGCCAATGCCCACCCCGATTGTGAGCATGATTGTATCTTTCTGGTCTGTGATGATTGCGGGGCAACCACGCATATTGACGATGACAGCATCACCGAAAGCGTCCGCATGGCGGCGCGCAAAGCCGGGTTTCGGCCGACAAAGCCTGTGGTTGAAGTGCGGGGCACCTGCGCCGACTGCGCCTAGATGATCCGCGCTGATCCTTTTCGATGAAATTACTGGGCCTGATCCTTGCCGGGGGGCAATCCTCCCGATTTGGCAGCGACAAGGCGGCGGCACTTCATCAGGGTCGCCCGCTGATCAACCATGTGGCCGATGCCCTGCGCCCGCATGTTGATGCGCTGGCGGTGGCCGGGCGCGACTGGCCAGACTTCATCCGCATTGAGGATGCGCCAGAGCCGAGCCTTGGCCCTTTGGGCGGTTTGCTCGGCGGGCTGATCTATGCCGGCCACAATGGCTTTGACGCGGTGCTGACATCGGGCTGTGACACGCTGGGCCTGATGCCCGCCCATATTGCAGCGCTTCATCCCGGTCCGGCGGTGCTCGAGACACTGCCCGTGGTGGGCCTTTGGCCAACCGCCCTTGGCCCTGCGCTTGCCGATTGGATGGTCCAGACGCAGCGTCATGCGCTTTATGGCTTTGCCCGCGCAGTCGATGCCCGGCTTGTCACGGTCGCGGAACCGCCGGCCAATATCAACCAGCCGACCGACTTGGATCGATTGGCTTAACGCTCCGCCGGCCGCGCCCAGACGCGCTGCCCACCGACCCATGTTTCAAAGACCATAGTTGACCGAAGATCAGCAGCATCAGCGCGCAAAGGATCTTGATCCACCAAGATGAAGTCCGCCCAATAGCCGGGGGTCAGCTGACCCAGGCGGGTTTCGGCAAAGCTGGCATAGGCCGCCCCCTTTGTGAAACTGGCGAGCGCATCTTCGCGCGATAGCCGCTCTTCGGGACGCCATCCACCCACGGGTTCCCCTTTGGCATCTTGCCGGGTAGAGGCTGCCGCCAGTCCGGCAAAGGGGTCTGGGCTTTCAACCGGTGTGTCCGACCCAAAGGCAAGCCGGACACCCGCAATCTGGAGCGAGCGCCAAGCATAGGCCCCCTGAAGGCGCGCCGAGTCCAGCCGCGCCTCTGCCATCGTCCGGTCGC
>CAMAQU010000134.1 GCA_945860425.1 Sphingomonas paucimobilis | reverse complement strand
GGCCTCAACCACCCGATGGGCCCGCTGGAGCTGGCCGATTTTGTGGGCCTTGATACCTGTCTCGATATCATCATGGTGCTGTATAACACGACGGGAGATAGCAAATATCGCCCCGCACCCTTGCTGGTGAAATATGTTGAGGCCGGATGGCTCGGACGGAAAACGGGCCGGGGCTTTTATGATTATTCCGGGCCAGTGCCCGTTCCAACCCGCTGATTTGACAAAGCGCGACGGCGCGCCAAAGTGACAATCAGCATCATTGGAAGGGGCCAACATGCCGAAATCCTTATTCATTTTCTCAATATTCTACGGCGGCATGGTCTGCATCGCGGGGGTTTTGGGGGCAAAGCAGGTGGCGCTCGGCCCCTTGGCCGTTGAAGCCGGGATTTTCCCCTTCCTGCTGCTGGTCATCACCTCCAGCGCGATTGCGGAGCTTTATGGGCGTGAGACGGCGGACAAGCTCGTCCGCTTTGGCTTTATTCCGCTGGTGACGTCGATCCTGCTGATCCGCATTGTTCTGGCGCTGCCCGTCGATGAAGGCATGTATCCGCCCGCGATTGAGGCCTTTCCTATCATCTTGGGACAAAGTGGCCGGATGATGTTTGCGGGCCTGATTGCTTATGGCCTGTCGCAAACCTTGAATGTCTATGTCTTTGCGCGGTTGGCGCGGCCGGATGGCGGTTTGCTCTGGCTGCGTGCAGGGATCGCCAGCGTTTTGTCGCAGATTCTGGACACAGTCTTGTTCATTTCCATCTCCTTTTATGGGGAGCGGGAGATTGCGGATCTCATGCTTGGGCAGATGACAGCGAAGATTGTTCTGTCGATCATCATGGTTCCACTGCTCGTCACATGGATGGTACGTCTTGGTCATAAGCTTGACCGGGATGGCCAGACCGCATAGCGCGCCATCATTATGAGCAATCACGCACCTGACCAGACCGCGCTTGCAAAGGCGGAAATCCTGACCGAAGCGCTGCCCTATATTCAGCGTTATGCCGGCCAGACCTTTGTCGTGAAATATGGCGGCCACGCCATGGGCGATCCAGAGGCGGCGCGCAGCTTTGCTGAAGATGTGGTTTTGCTGAAGGCTGTGGGCATTAACCCCATTGTCGTTCACGGCGGCGGGCCGCAGATCGGCCGGATGCTCAAGCAGCTTGGGATTGAATCGAAATTTGTCGGCGGGTTGCGCGTGACCGATAAAGAGACGGCCTATGTCGCGGAAATGGTTTTGTCCGGGGCCATTAACAAGGAAATTGTCGGCTGGATTATGCAGGCAGGCGGGCAGGCCGTTGGCCTGTCTGGCAAAGATGCTGGTCTTGTGACCGCTCGCCGGATTGAAGGGCGTGAGCCCGACGCCAATCGCGGCATTGAACGCAATGTCGATATTGGCTTTGTGGGCGAACCTGTCGCGGTCAACCCTGCAATATTGGAAACGCTGACCAGCAATGGCGTGATCCCCGTCGTCGCCCCTATTGCGCCGGATGAGACGGGCGCCACCTATAACATCAACGCGGACACGATGGCCGGGGCTATTGCCGCGCATTTAAAGGCCGCGCGCTTGTTCCTGCTGACCGATGTGGCAGGGGTACTCGATAAGGAGGGTAATTTGCTGACTGATCTTGATCCGCAGCGGATTGCCGAGCTTCAGGCCGATGGCACGGTGACGGGCGGCATGATCCCCAAGCTGGAAACCTGCACAACCGCCGTCGAAGGCGGCGTGGATGCCGCGGTTATTCTGGATGGTCGTGTCCCGCATGTGACCCTTCTTGAAATCTTCACGCGTGGTGGTGCGGGGACATTGGTTCGCAAATAAACAGGCTCAAGCCGGGTTTTCCGGCAGCGACCAGTCTATCGGCGGCAGCCCGCGCGATTGAAGAAAGCTGTTCGCCTTTGAAAAATGGCGACACCCCAGAAAGCCGTTATGCGCGGAGAGCGGAGAGGGATGGGCCGCTTTCAGCACCAAATGGCGGCTGGTATCGACAAAGCTCGCCTTTTTCTGGGCATAAGCGCCCCAGAGCAGGAAGATGATCGGATCGGGCCGGTCATTGACCGCGCGCACGATCGCATCGGTAAACTCTTCCCAGCCTTTGCGTTGATGTGAGGCGGCTTGTCCCATTTCCACAGTCAAGACGCTATTGAGCAGCAACACGCCCTGCTGCGCCCAATGCTCTAGAAAGCCATGGCGCGGGCGTGAGATGCCCAAATCAGCCTCCAGCTCCTTAAAGATATTGACGAGTGATGGGGGAGGCCGAACGCCGGGGCGCACGCTGAAACACAGGCCGTGCGCCTGATCAGGGCCGTGATAGGGGTCTTGCCCCAAGATAACGACGCGCACCGTTGGCAGCGGGGTAAGGTCAAGCGCCCGAAACCAGTCTGCGCTCTGTGGGAAGATAGTTTTTCCAGCGGCCTGTTCTGTGACCAGAAAGCTGCGTAGCGCCTTCATACGCGCGGTCTCAAATTCTGGCGTTAAGACCGCTTCCCAACTCTCATGCAGCTTGATCATATCCGTCATAGCCATGTGGTGCGCATGGCCGAGCATCCTGTCAATGCGCCTCGGGTGTTGCCAGAGGCCGCCAATGCCGCCATGAAAACGGGCAAAGAAGCAGGAGAGACAGACATGGCTGATTATCAGACAATCAAGGTGGATGTGTCGGAAGGTATTTTGACGCTGACCTTGAACCGCCCGGACAAGATGAACGCCTTTACCAATGAGATGATGCAAGAAATGATCGCGGCCTTTGATCAGGCGGATGCCGATGATTCTGTGCGTGCTGTTATCGTCACCGGGTCTGGCGACCGTGCCTTTTGCGCCGGGGCAGATCTGTCGGCAGGTGCCAAAACCTTTGACTATGCGGATCGGGATGACCGGGCTGACAATGCGTCGGCTGTGTCCGCTGAAGGCAAGGTCGATTTAAGCCATGAGGGCGCGCGTGATGGCGGTGGCCGGGTGACGCTGCGGATCTTTAACTGCAAAAAGCCCGTCATTGGCGCCATTAATGGGGCGGCTGTCGGCATTGGCGTGACGATGCAACTGCCGATGGATTTCCGCTTGGCCAGTCGAACAGCGCGCTTCGGCTTCGTCTTTGCTCGGCGGGGGATTGTGCCGGAAGCCGCCTCAAGCTGGTTCCTGCCCCGTCTGGTGGGGATTAGTCAGGCGTTGGATTGGTGCTATTCCGGGCGCGTCTTTGGCGCTGAGGAAGCGCTGAAGGGCGGCCTGATCCGTTCCATCCATGAACCGGAAGATCTGATCGCTGCCGCCCGTGCGTTGGCACATGAATTGACGGATGAAAGCGCGCCTGTGTCGATTGCGCTCACGCGGCAGATGATGTGGCGCATGATGGGCGCGGCGCACCCGATGGAAGCCCATAAGCTGGATAGCCGCGCCATCTGGTGCCGCGGGGCGGCGGGGGATGCCAAGGAAGGGGTTGTCTCCTTCCTTGAAAAGCGTCCCGCCGTTTATCCCGACCGCGTCAGTGCCGATATGCCGCACTTCTCGCCCTGGATGGACGAACCCAATTACGGCTGATTTGCTCTGCCTTTAGCGGCGCGGGGGCAAAGGAAAAAAGGATGAGGTCCGGCGGAGATAGTCCTCATAGCCGGGCCTGTTCTTTTTAAGGCGATGCTCCAGCATCGGTACACCCGATACCCGCATCAGCAGGAAGGTGATGAGAATCGGCCCGATAATGGTCGCAGCACCCAGCGGCGTATTTGCAGCCACCAGCCAAATCCCCCACCATGTGCACGCATCTCCAAAATAATTGGGGTGCCGCGTATAGCGCCATAGCCCCGTGTCCAGCACCTTGCCGTCCATGGCGGGATTGTTACGAAAAGCGGTCAGTTGCGCATCGCCAATCGTCTCAAAGGCGATGCCGATAAGCGCAATGGCAACACCGGCCCATTGGATCATGCTGAGCGGCGTATCGTCGCCCCATGCTGCCCCCAATTGTGCCGGCAGGCAGACGATGAACAGAAGCGCATATTGCATCAGGAACACTTGGATGAAGGAGGCTTTGGCAAAGCTCCATCCCCGCTTTGCCATTAGCCGCCCAAGAATGGCGGTGTAGCGCGGGTCAACGCCATGGGCGCGCCAGCGGGTGAACAAGTGCAATGACAGTCTCAGCCCCCAAATGGCCGTGAGGCCGAAGAGAATGGTTGCCTGCATCCCTTGCGCGCCCAGCATCACAAAGCTGGTCGCCGCTAGCAAAACCATGCCGAACGACCAGAAGCTGTCGATCACCGAGACATCTTTGATGCGGACACAATAGGCCCATAACGCCGTCATGCTGACGGCCAGCACAACCGCATTGGTCGTCAGTAAATGGGTGATCGTCATTGTTTTCCCCCCGAAGCTCTGTTCTGAGCCTTTTATGCCTTAAAGTCGCGCGCGATGGAGCTCTTTGTGGCTTTGCCATAAGGCGGCATCAGACCAGCCAATTTGGACACATTGATCTTTGGCTGGTGATAGACGGCCTTCGCATGGCTGAACGTCTTAAAGCCATCAAAGCCGTGATAGGAGCCCATGCCCGACGGCCCGACACCGCCAAAGGGCAGGTCTTCCATCGAAATATGGAAAATCACGTCGTTCACGGTCGCGCCGCCTGAAATTGTCCGATCGAGCACCTGCCGCTTTTCGGCTTCTTCCTCGCCAAAATAATAGAGGCCGAGTGGACGATCATGACCATTCACATAGTCAATGGTCTCTTCAATCCGCTCATAGGTTTTAATCGGGAGGACAGGGCCGAAAATTTCTTCCTGCATCACCTTCATATCTTCGGTCGGGTTGCGCACGAGATAGAGCGGCATTTTATGGCGGTTGGACGCGCCAAAATCTTCATTGGCGGGGTTGATCTCAATCACCTCTCCACCCTTCGCTTTCGCGTCGTCCAAATAGCTGGTCAGCCGATCCCGATGGCGGGCATTGACGACCGAGGTATAGTCCGGATTTTCGAGCAAAGTCGGATACATGACCGACACAGCCTTGGTCATGCCTGCCACAATTTCTGCCTCTTTTTCGCGCGGGACCATCAAATAGTCAGGGGCCAAACAAATCTGCCCAGCGTTCAGCATTTTGCCCAAGGCAATGCGCTGTGTCGCGGCCTCAATATTGGCGGATCGGCCGATGATCGTGGGGGACTTGCCTCCCAGTTCCAGCGTGACCGGCGTCAAATTATCAGCGGCGGCATGCAGGATGTGCTTGCCGACGCCCGTGGCCCCTGTGAAAATCAAATGGTCAAAGGGCAGCCCGGCAAAGGCCTGGC
>CAMAQU010000133.1 GCA_945860425.1 Sphingomonas paucimobilis | reverse complement strand
TAGGATGCACGTTCTTGCACGCTGATCACGCCGCGCGCTTGCAACAGGTTGAACAAATGGCTCGCCTCGATCGCCTGATCATAGGCCGCTAAGGGCACGCCCGCGTCGATGCAGCGCTTGCACTCTGCCTCTGCATTTCTGAAACCCTGAAACAGCGCCTCGGTATCGGCGACTTCAAAGTTATAGGTCGAAAATTCGACCTCATTCTTGTGAAAGACATCACCATAGGTCACGCCCGCAGTGTTAAAGCGCAGGTCATAGACGCTATCGACGCCCTGGATGTACATGGCCAGCCGTTCCAACCCATAGGTCAGTTCGCCGGCAACAGGCTTGCAATCAAACCCGCCCATCTGCTGGAAATAGGTGAACTGGGTCACTTCCATGCCATCGCACCAGACTTCCCAGCCCAGGCCCCAAGCGCCAAGCGTCGGGCTTTCCCAATCATCCTCAACAAAGCGGATATCGTGTTTCAGGGGATCAATGCCGATGGCATCGAGGCTGCCAAGGTAAAGCTCCTGCAAATTGGCAGGGCTGGGCTTCATGATCACCTGATATTGGTAATAATGCTGCAACCGATTGGGGTTTTCCCCATAGCGCCCATCGGTCGGGCGGCGCGATGGCTGCACATAGGCGGCATTCCAGCTGTCTGGCCCCAGCGCGCGCAACGTGGTTGCGGGGTGAAAGGTGCCCGCCCCAACGCGCATGTCATAAGGCTGCAAGATAACGCAGCCCTGCTTGCCCCAATAATCATGAAGGGTCAGGATAAGGTCCTGAAAGCTCAAGCCCTGAGAAGAGGAAGATGTGTCCACTGGCATGCTTGGCCCTTAAGCGGATGGCACCCAGACGGTCAAGCAAAGGAGGGGCTAGGGCATGTGCAATTGCCATCGCGCGCGGTGCTCCCTTGCCTTTTGAGGCCATTTCCCTTAAGCGCCGCCGCTTCCGTTATGGTCATCCCTGGAGGCGTGGCGGAAAAAGAGACTTTTTAATTGGAGATTAACTATGAGCGATCAGCTGACCTTGTCGGCCGACTTGCGCGAACGGGCTGGCAAGGGAGCCTCCCGTGCATTGCGCAATGCAGGCCGCGTACCCGCCGTGATTTACGGCAATAACGAAGAACCCACCGCCATCCACATCGAAGAAAAGATGTTGTTGAAGGCGCTCCACACGGGCCATTTCATGAATTCGATTGTGATGATCGAACTCGGTGGCAAGCAAGTGCGGACGCTGCCCAAGGATGTGGCCTTCCACCCGGTCAATGATCGCCCGCTCCACGCCGACTTCCTGCGCATTGGCGAGCATAGCGAAGTTCATGTGAACGTTCCCGTGCACTTCACCGATGAAGATACGTCGCCGGGCATGAAGCGCGGTGCCGTGCTCAACATGGTCCGCCATGATCTGGAACTGGTCTGCGATGCAGCCTTGATCCCCGACGATATCAAGATCTCGCTTAAGGGTCTTGAGATCGGTGATTCGATCCATATCAGCCATGTGACACTGCCAGCCGGTTCGCGCAGCGCGATTACCGATCGCGACTTCACCATCGCAACGCTGGTTGCCCCGTCGGGCCTTAAATCGGCCGAAGGCGATACGACCAAGGCGGACGCAGAGTAATCTGTCTGCCCTGCCCCATCCGCATGCGGATGGGGACAGGCAAGGGAGACGACAATGCAAATCTGGGCAGGCCTCGGTAATCCCGGCGCGCAATATGCCATGCACCGCCACAATGTGGGGTTCATGATTGCGGACGTGATTGCGGAGGCCTTTGCCTTTTCGCCTTGGAAAACGCGATTTCAGGGCAGCACATGCGAAGGCCGTATTGGGTCGGACAAGGTGCTGCTTCTCAAGCCTGCGACCTTCATGAACGAAAGCGGACGGAGCATTGGGGAGGCGATGCGCTTCTTTAAGCTTCAGCCCGCCGATGTGACTGTCTTTTACGATGAGCTCGACCTTGACCCCTTTCGGGTGAAGGTGAAGCGCGGGGGGGGAGCAGCTGGCCATAATGGCATCCGGTCCACCATCGCGCATATTGGCGAAGACTTCCGCCGGGTGCGCCTCGGCATTGGCCATCCCGGCCATAAGGACAGAGTCACCAGCTATGTGCTCGGCCCTTTCGCAAAGACTGAGACGGATGATCTGGTGGCGTTGTTAGGTGGCGTTGCCGCTGAAGCGCCCTGGCTAGCCAAAGGCGATGATATCCGCTTTATGAATGATGTCGCCATGCGATTGCAGAAGGATTGAGAATATGGGTTTCAAATGCGGCATCGTCGGCCTGCCAAATGTCGGGAAATCGACCCTGTTCAACGCACTGACCGAAACACAGGCGGCCCAAGCGGCCAATTATCCCTTTTGCACGATTGAGCCCAATGTCGGCAGTGTTGCCGTTCCCGATCCGCGCCTTGAGGTGATCGCGAAAACTGGCGGCAGCGCAAAGATCATCGAAACGCAATTGAGCTTTGTCGATATTGCAGGCTTGGTCCGTGGCGCGTCCAAGGGTGAAGGTCTGGGCAACCAGTTTCTCGCCAATATTCGCGAGGTTGATGCCATCGTCCACGTCCTGCGCTGTTTTGAAGATGATGATATTCAGCATGTCGACAACAGGATCGATCCCATTTCCGATGCAGATACCGTTGAGACGGAATTGATGCTGGCCGATTTGGAAAGCCTCGAAAAGCGGGTGCCGAACCTTCAGAAAAAGGCCGCCCAAGGCGATAAAGAAGCCAAGGTCGGGGCCACCGTTCTTGGCCGTGCTTTGGACCTGTTGCGCGACGGCAAACCCGCCCGCCTGACCGAGCGCAACGACGTTGAGGAAGAGCGCGTGTTTCAGCAGGCGCAATTGTTGACGTCAAAGCCTGTCCTTTATGTCTGCAATGTGGATGAAGGCGCGGCAGCCCAAGGTAACGCCCTGTCTGCGCGCGTGTTTGAAAAGGCCAAAGCCGAAGGTGCAGAAGCCGTTGTCGTTTCTGCCGCGATTGAAGCTGATATTGTGACCATGCCGACCGAAGACCGTGCCGAATTTCTGGCGGATCTAGGCCTGACGGAAACGGGCCTCGCCCGAGTTATCCGTGCGGGTTATGAGCTGTTGCACCTGATCACCTTCTTCACCGTTGGCCCAAAAGAAGCACGGGCCTGGACCGTCTTTCGCGGTGCCAAGGCCCCGCAGGCGGCAGGCGCGATCCACACGGATTTTGAAAAGGGCTTCATCCGCGCCGAAACCATGGGCTATCAGGACTATGTCGACCATGGAGGCGAAGCGGGTGCGCGGGAAGCGGGCAAATGGCGCTCTGAAGGCAAGGACTATGTCGTCCATGATGGCGACATCATGTTGTTCCGCTTTAATGTCTGATGGACGCAGCAGAGTAAGGGAGCTATCCTGCACCCATGTTGCGTAAGCTCCTGATCTTTTTGCTGACTTTGTGGCTTGCAACACCGGCCTTTGCCTTGCCGGCTTGCCATGAAGCGCCCGCACCTGCCCCAGCTCAACATCAGATGATGGGCAGTGCTGATGCAGAGCATGAAGGGCATCACATGCCCCCTCAGATGCCGTCTTAAACATCGCCGGAACAAGCCCGATTGGCGCATATGTGCATCGGCTGTGCCGTTCCGATAACCGGGGCAACCCTTTTGCACCGGGCCATGATCGCACCAATCCTACATTGGACTGCGCCGTCGTCAGACTTGGCGGCCCTTTCCCGCTCCCCAGAGATACCCCCTCCGCGCGGTTAATGTTGTTCTAATCGAAGACATTAACTGGAGACGAAGATGACAAAGATTTTGCGTATCGCGCTGATGGGCGCGACGATGATGGCTGCGCCCGCTCTGGCGCAGACGACAAATACCCAGCATATGGACCATAGCCATATGGGCCATGAGATGAGCGCCCCAGAAATGCCCTCCATGCAACACGGCTCCATGCCCGCCTTTGCTGAAGGATCGGGCACGGCGCGTTTGCCCGGCAATGAAGGGGCCATGCACGGTATCCATATTTCCGCCGGGGATTGGATGGTGATGGCCCATGGCGCTGTGTCCACCCAATATACCAACCATGATGGCCCGCGCGGCGATGATAAAATCTATGCGACGGCCATGGCGATGCTGTCTGCCAGCAAAGAGAGCAATTGGGGCCGTATCCAATTGCGATCTATGTTCAGCCTTGAACCGCTGATGCGTAATCGGGGCTATCCCAATTTATTTGCCAGTGGAGAGACAGCGGGCGGCGAACCCTTGGTGGATCGTCAGCACCCCCATGATCTCTTCATGGAATTGGCGGGCCGTGTTGATGTTAACTTGAGCGAGACAAGCGGCGTCTTTTTCTATGGCGGGCCAGTTGGGGAACCGGCGCTTGGCCCCAGCGCCTTCATGCACCGCGGATCTTCTGCCTATAATCCAGAACCGCCCATCACCCACCATTGGTTCGATTCCACGCACATCACCTATGGCGTGGCAACGGCGGGCTATTTCTCCCCTTATGTGCAGCTGGAAACCTCCCTATTCACAGGGCAGGAGCCGGATTAGCGTCGGTGGAATATTGAAAAGCCGCGCTTTGACAGCTGGTCTGTCCGGGCGACTCTGACCCCGTCCCCCCAATGGGCACTTCAGCTAAGCCATTGCCAGTTGAAGCAGCCTGAAGCCAGCCACGCCGATGAGGATGAGCGGCGCACCACAGCCAGCGTCCATTATGCCAATGGCAAGGGGCTTGCCGCGATGCTGGCCTTTGCCGCGAAGGATCGGGTGCCCGGCGACACACTGACCGCTTGGATTGCCGAAGCCAATTGGGATTTGGACGACCACAACACATTGTTCGGTCGGTTTGAAAATGTCCGCAATGATGAGCTTTTTCCAGATCATGATGCGCCATTGCATGACCAACCCTTTCGGGTGAGCAAGTTTCAGGCAGGCTACGCCTATCGCATGCCGCTTGCGGGGCCGTTTGAGCTTGCCCTTGGGGGCAGTGCCTCAGCCTATGTAAAGCCAGCGGCGCTTGATGCGGCCTATGGCAAAAACCCTTGGGGCTACACGCTCTTTGCCCGGCTTTCGGTCGGCCACTAAAGAATTGGGGGAAATTGGACAGAGCCTGCGGCCTGACGATTTTCCCTTCCCCTTTCCCTTTCCGTTTGCGTAAAGATGGAAGCGGTGAGGAGAGACGCATGCTCTATCTAGAAGATATGAAAACTGGCCAGAAAGCCAGCTTTGGAAACTATCGCGTAACACGCGACGAAGTTATTGATTTTGCAAGTAAATATGATCCACAGCCATTTCATCTGGAT
>CAMAQU010000132.1 GCA_945860425.1 Sphingomonas paucimobilis | reverse complement strand
AGAAATTTCTTGCGATGGGCGTTCTCTAGGGCAAGCTCTGGCTCGGCGGACTTTGCGCGCCGATGGAGTTTGTAGCAGATGAGATTATGGCTCTTTGGCATTGCCGGACTTGCGCTGGCGGCAACATCTTCTGGACCTGCGCCATTCTTGGACAACCAAGCGCAGGCGCAGGTCCCGCAATCCATCTCGGCGCGGGACAAGGCCGATGGCGCAAAGGCGCATCCGCAACTGCTAGCCGAATTTGGCGGGCTTTATGAAGGGAATCAGGCGGCCTATGTGACGCGCATTGGTCAATCGGTCGCCGCGCAATCGGGTCTGGCGAACTCCCCGCAAGAATTTACCATTTCCTTGCTGAATTCGCCGGTGAACAATGCGTTCGCCATTCCCGGCGGCTATGTTTACATCACGCGTCAGCTGATGGCCCTTATGAATAATGAGGCGGAGCTGGCGTCGGTTCTGGGCCATGAAGTCGGCCATGTGGCGGCCCGCCATTCCGCTAAGCGCAACAGTCGGGCCACACGCGCGGGCCTTGGCGCTGTGTTGGCGACCGTTTTGGGCGGCGTTTTGCTGGGAGAAAGTGGAGCGCGTCTCGGGCAGGAATTGGGCAGTGCCATCGCGCAACGTTATGTCCTCAGCTATTCGCGGGCGCAGGAATATGAGGCAGATGATCTTGGTGTGATCTATCTGACACGAGCAGGCTATGACCCCATAGCCGCCTCAACCATGCTCGCCTCGCTGGCGGCGCAAACATCTCTTGATACGCGCCGCGCGGGCAAAAGCGACAAGCCGCTGCCTGAATGGGCAAGAACCCACCCGGATCCCGGAAGCCGTGTCGTCCGCGCGCGTCAGAAAGCCGCAACCATGGCGCCCAACGCACGGACTGTTAATCGGGATGCGTTTGTCGCCATGCTGGATGGCATGTTATATGATGATGATCCCAACCAAGGGCTGGTTGAAGGCAGCCTGTTTCGTCACCCTGATTTGAGGCTCTCTTTCGCCGCACCTGCCGGATTTGTGCTGAACAACGCACCTGATGCCGTGACGATCACCGGGACGGGCGGTAAGGCCCAGTTTTCCGGGGGAAAATTTGAAGGCGACCTAGACGCCTATGTGCGCCGTGTTCTTCGGGATGTTGGCGGCAGCCAAAGCACGTTGAGCAGCAGCACGGTCCGCCGCACAAATGTGAACGGTCTTCCAGTTGCCTATGCTGTGGCGCGCGCGACGACAAATTCCGGCTGGGTCGATGTGACCGTCTATGCCTATGAATTTGGACCGAAAACGGCGTATCATATTTTGTCCATGACGCCCGTGGGGTCTTCAGTTTTTAGTCCGTTGTTTGATAGTGTTCGAAAGCTTTCAGATACGGAAGCGGCTGCTATTCGTCCTCGTCAGATCGATATCATGACTGTTGGGGCCAAAGATACGATCCAGAGCTTATCCGCCCGGATGGCCTATGCAGATTACCAGCAAGAAAGATTTCGAGTGTTGAATGGTCTGGCTGAAAATGAACCTCTGCGTGTTGGGCAGAAGGTGAAGGTCGTCACACTGGCCCGCGCCAAAACAGGGTGACGCTTGCTCGGTGCTCGGCAAGTGCCTATCGCGGATTGGTGACAAATATTGAACAGATGACACGCCAACGCAGGCTGATTGTAGCGGCAGCCTTGGTGCGCCCAGACCAGAAAATCCTTATCCAAAAGCGGCCAGAGGGAAAGCCGATGGCAGGTCTGTGGGAATTTCCCGGCGGCAAGATTGAGGCAGACGAAGGACTTGCGGCTGGGCTGGTGCGGGAATTGGTAGAGGAATTGGGCATCAACGTTCTAGAGACAGACCTTGAGCCCTTTGCATTCACGAGCGTTGCTGGCGAAAGCGACGACCTTATCCTGATGCTCTATTTGATCCGCCAATGGTCGGGGGAGCCGCAGGCGTTGATTGCAGACGAGCTTTGCTGGTGTTCTGTCGACCAGTTGACCGAATTTGATATGCCACCGGCGGACGTGCCGCTGGTTAAAAGGCTCCGCCAAGTCCTTTGACGGGGCCTGCGGGCTTTACCTCCCCGGTATCGGGTGCCCATCCGGTCAAGAAAATTGGTGCAAAAACTTCTGTATGTCCTGTGTCAACCTCGGCACGTGCTTTGCTGTAAAGTTCGCGCGACATTGGTTGGCGTGAATTGAGAGCATTTCCAGCCCCTGCGCCAAGGATATCGTTACGCAGCGCCCGAAAGGAGCCATAAGCGACGCTGATCACATCCTGATCCGCGACAGGCGTTGAAAAGCCCGCTCGAAACAAAAGGTCGCCGGCAGATCGGACATCAATTTGGGGGTGAAATCGCACCGCAGATTGAGACCCGCTAACTGCTTCAACCGTCTGGATAACAGTCTTCAGGCCTGAAAGGGTGCCAGCCCCCAGCATGGCGCCCAAAAACAAGCCGCCAGGCCGCAAAGCGCGCCGCATCAGGATGAGGGCACCCGGCAGATCGTCCACGCTGTCCAGCATGCCGCAGGCGACGACCAGATCCACGCTTGCATCGGCAATGGGCAGCCTGTCTTCATCGGCAACAAGGTGCACATTTGGCGCAGGCGCAAGATCGCATTTGAGGAGGGTGGCCTCCGCCCCAAGGGTGCCCGCCAATTGGCGCGCGCCATGGCCGATCAGCAACGCATTGGTGACGTTCAGCGTCATGAATGACAAGCGATCGGCAAGGTCCTCGGCCATTCGGTCAAGCAGCCAGCGCGAGTCGGCGGGTGCGCGCATCACCCGTGCACGGTTCAAGCGCCTGCGCTTATTGGAGAATATTGGATCGACCATTGGCCGCTTGTGCCGATGCGATGCGCGCGCGACAAGTGGCAATGGGCTGGTTTGATCGATGGGCGTCTGCGCCGCTGGATTTTGCCCTGCCGCGTCGCTGCGCTGGGTGTGGAGATATCCTCGAACGTCAGGGCTTTTTCTGTGCATCATGCTGGCAGCAACTGCACCATTTGCCCGATACAGGGTGCACTCTCTGCACCACGCCAATGGATCTGCCCGGCTTGATCTGCGCTCCTTGTCTCGCGGCTCCGCCAGAGCATGATGGGGTGCTTGCAGCTGTAGCCTATGGAGATGTGTCGCGCGACCTTGCCCTGCGGTTGAAATATGGACGCAAATTGGGTTTTGCGCGCGTCATGGCGCAACTCATGGCGTCCCGAGCCGCAGCCTTTCCAGAAGCGCTGCTGGTGCCAGTTCCCTTGCATCGTTGGCAACTTTGGTCGCGGGGCTTTAATCAAGCCTTGCTCATAGCACGCGCCGTTGGGACGCAGAGTGGTCAGGGCGTTGCGGCCGATATGCTTAGGCGCAAGAAAAGGACCGCACCCTTGGGACATTTGACGCCGAACGCGCGACGAAAAGAAGTTGCGGGCGCATTCGCTTTGGCCGCTGGTGCTCAACAGCAGCTTTCGGGTCGTCATGTTCTTCTTGTTGATGATGTCTATACGACCGGCGCAACGGCCAATGGCTGTGCCCGTGTGCTGAAAAAGGCTGGCGCGGCGTCCGTGCGGGTGCTGTGCTGGGCCAGAGTTTTGCGCGATGATGCCTGACGTTGACATTTGCCGTTGCTGGACCCACCTCGGTCAGCAGGAAAGACGGTGAACATGGCCAGAGTCGAAATCTATACCAAAGTATTTTGCCCCTATTGCTCACGGGCATTGGCGTTGCTGCGCGGCAAAGGCGTCGAAATGGAAGAATATGACATCACGATGGATTCCGCCAAACGCAGCGAAATGATTGAGCGTTCGAGCGGTCGGATGACCGTGCCGCAGGTTTTCATCAATGGTCAGCATATTGGTGGCTCTGATGATCTTGCGGCTCTGGAGTCTAAAGGCGGGCTGGACCCTTTGCTTGCCGCCTAATCCATGAAGATTGCGCTTTTTCAAATGACCGCCGGGATTGATCCGGCGCAGAACGTAGATGCGCTTGTTCAGGCGATCGAAGCGGCAGCAGCAGCAGGCGCCGCGATGATTTTTACGCCGGAAATGTCCGGCCTATTGGACTCAAACCGACACAGGGCGCGTGCACATATTTGCACGGAGGAGGAAGACCCCGTGCTTGGCGCAGTCCGCGCGGCCGCACGAAAGTTTGGCATCTGGTTGCATCTCGGATCTTTGACGCTGCAAGGTGCAGAGAGGCTCGTCAATCGCGGGTTTGTGATTGATGATCAGGGCGCGATCAAAGCCCGGTATGACAAGCAGCATTTGTTCGATGTCGATCTGCCGACGGGTGAAAGCTGGCGCGAATCCTCGGCCTATAGCGCAGGTCAAAGGTCGGTTATTGCCACGACGCCTCTTGGTGCGCTCGGGTTGTCCATCTGTTACGACATTCGCTTCGGGGCACTCTATCAAGCCTTGTCCAATGCCGGGGCAGAGATACTCTCCATTCCGGCGGCCTTTACGGTGCCGACGGGGGAGGCGCATTGGCATGTTCTTTTGCGGGCGAGAGCTATCGAAAATGCCTGCTGGGTAGTTGCCGCTGCACAGACCGGGCAGCATGAAGATGGCCGCCAAACCTTTGGTCATTCAATGGTCGTTGATCCTTGGGGAGAAATTGTCCTCGATATGGGAAAACACCCCGGCTTGGGGTTTGCCGACATCTCGCTCTCTCGCGTTCAAGAGGTGCGGGGCCGCATTGCCGTTATCGCGCACAGGCGTCCAATTCCGCCCGTTGAGATCGCGTCATGATTGTCTTTGATCTCAAATGTTTAAAGGGCCATGTCTTTGAAGCGTGGTTTGGCAGTTCTGCTGCCTTTTCTGACCAGAAATCGGCGGGGTTGCTTGCCTGTCCGATCTGCGGATCTGCGGAGGTGGACAAAGCGGTTATGGCGCCAAATATTCCTGCCAAAGGCAATCAGCGGCTGGACACACCCGCTCTCGCCGTTGGCAAGGCCGAACCCGCGCCACAGGAAGTAAAAGCGTTTATAGAGCAACTGGCAAAGGCGCAGGCCGCGCTCTTGGGGAAATCTGAATGGGTCGGCTCAGACTTTGCGACCAAGGCCCGTGCGATGGATGCTGGCGAGATTGATCAGACACTCATTCATGGTCAGACAACGCCCGATGAGGCGCAATCTCTGATAGAAGACGGCATTGCTGTCCTGCCATTACCATTGCCCGTCATCCCGCCTGACAAGCAGAATTGACCCCATGGCCGGGCACGCCTAGTCAGCGTCCGGATGCACCCGTAGCTCAGCAGGATAGAGCATCAGATTCCTAATCTGGGGGCCACTGGTTCGAATCCAGTCGGGTGCACCAATT
>CAMAQU010000131.1 GCA_945860425.1 Sphingomonas paucimobilis | reverse complement strand
TGCCTTTGGCAGGACGCTGTTTATTGGAGGTGTCACCCTTGCTGCGATGCTGGTGCTCGGCAGATTTCTCCTCCCGCCCCTCTTTGCACAGGCGGCGCGCACAAAAAGCCCTGAGCTATTCTTGTCCGTCACCCTGCTGGTGGTCATCGCCTCCAGCCTGTTGACGCTCTCCACCGGCTTATCTGCTTTGCTTGGTGCATTGGTCGCCGGCTTACTTATTGCGGAAACCGCCTATCGAGGCGAAGTTCAGGCCGTGATCCGTCCGTTTCGCGGGCTTGCCTTGGGGATTTTCCTCATCACCGTTGGCATGAGCCTTAATCTTGATCAGTTGGTGGCAGAATGGCCGCTGATTCTGACGGCGTTGTTCGGCGTCGTCCTGATCAAATTCGTCGTGACGGCGGGCTTGTTGCGGCTCAACGGGGTCCGCCCCGGCGTATCCGCAGAAGTCGGCCTGCTGATGGGCAGCCCTTCGGAAACAACGCTGATCGTGCTGGCCGCGGCCGCACAGGCCGCGTTGATCGACAGCCAAACAGCATCATTCTGGCAAGTCGTGACCGCCCTTGGCCTGACCATAACGCCCGTCCTCGCCCGCATGGGGCATCGCATCGCCAACCGCATCGAAATGCGCCAGTCCGTCGCCCAAGACAGGTCAGACGACGGCATCTCGCACGACCGTACAATCATCATTGGCTATGGGCGCGTTGGGCGCATGGTCGCGGCCATGCTGGATGCCCATGAACAGCCTTGGATCGCCATTGAAGGTGATATCGACACAGTCACCCGCGCCCGAAAAGATCAAAAGCCTGTGCGCTTTGCCGATGCCCATAAACTGGACGCACTGGTGGCGCTGGGCGTTGGCTCTGCGCGCGCTGTTGTGATGACCATGGATGACCATGTGCAAGCCGCCCGCCTCATTCGCCGCCTTCGCCAATATTATCCAAACCTGACCATTGTGGCCCGCGCTCGCGATACAGAGCATGCAGCAGAGCTATATTTGGCAGGTGCCAGCGATGCCGTTCCTGAAACGCTGGAAAGCTCTCTCCAACTGTCCGAGGCCGTCTTGGTTGATCTGGGTGTCGCGATGGGGCCCGTGATCGCGTCTATTCATGAAAAGCGCGATGAGTTGAGACAAGCTATCAAGCATAGGGCCGAACTTGATCGTGCGCCCCGTCTTGGACCCAGCAAACGTTAAGGGGAAAAGTCCGGCGTGGTGGGCGCGGCAAGGATTGAACTTGCGACCCCACCCGTGTGAAGGGTGTGCTCTACCACTGAGCTACGCGCCCACGCCGTGAGGCGAAGCCCCTAAACGAGGCGGCCGCCCAAAACAAGACGGGCGGCGCTTTTTCAAGCACCGCCCGTCTTGTTTTTATTCCGTAAGGAAAGCGCGTCTTAGTTGACGGCGTCCTTCAGGCCCTTGCCAGCCTTGAACTTCGGCTGCGACGAAGCCTTGATTTCCATCGGGGCACCCGTGCGCGGGTTACGACCGGTCGAAGCCTTACGCTTCGAAACAGCGAATGTGCCGAAGCCGACGAGGCGAACTTCGTCACCCTTTTTCAGGGCGCCGGTGATGGCGTCAAAAACGCCTTCCACTGCCTTGCTGGCATCAGCCTTGGTCAGGCCGGAAGCGTCGGCTACGGCAGCGATAAGATCTTGCTTGTTCATTAGGAACCCCCTCGTCGAGTGTTGAGCGTCATATGTTTTTTCGGCGGAAAGCCGTGGCTGGAAGTAATGCCACGCACATTGGCCCTGTCAAAAGAAATTCAGCATATAATGCATCATTATAGCGCTAAACCATAGAAATCCGACGAAAAATTTGATTTTTGCTCTGTATAATTGATCAAATTGTCGCAAAAATACAACCGGGCATCTACCTTTATAGTAGACGCCCGGCCGAGTCGAAATTTAGTTAATGACGAACAATATCGCCTGGGCCACCATGCGCCGGGGGCTGCGCCGCCAGTTCATCTGCCTCTGTCCAGTCAATTGGCTCAACCGGGGCCGCCAATGCGAGCGACAAAACCTCATCGACATGCTGAACCGGAATGATCTTCAGGCCCTGTTTCACATTCTCAGGAATTTCGGCAAGGTCCTTCTCATTCTCCGCCGGGATGAGCACGGTTGTGATCCCGCCCCGCAGTGCTGCCAGCAGCTTTTCCTTCAGCCCGCCAATCGGCAAGACCCGGCCTCGCAGGGTCACTTCCCCCGTCATGGCAACCTCACGGCGCACCGCAATGCCTGTCAGCGTCGAAACCATGGCCGTTACCATGCCGATCCCGGCAGATGGGCCATCTTTGGGCACTGCGCCTTCGGGCAAGTGGATATGGATATCCTTGCGCTGGAACAGGCTGGGCTTGATGCCATAGCTTGGCGCACGCGCCTTCACAAAGCTGATCGCGGCCTGAATGGATTCGGTCATCACATCACCAAGCTTGCCCGTTGTCCGAACAGCGCCCTTGCCGGGAACCGTTACGGCCTCAATCGTCAGCAACTCGCCACCAACTTCGGTCCAAGCCAGACCTGTTACGGCGCCAATCTGATTTTCTTCCTCGCCCATGCCAAAGCGATATTTTGGTACGCCTGCAAAATCGGCCAAATTGTCCGGGGTGATCTCAATGGACTTCGCCTTGCCCTCCAAGATGCGCCGCAGCGCCTTTCGGGCGAGCTTGGCAATTTCACGTTCCAAAGTCCGCACGCCGGCTTCTCGGGTGTAGAGACGCACGAGCATGCGTAGGCCCGGCTCCGTCAGGGTGAATTCGCCCTTCTTCAGGCCATGTGCATCGATTTGTTTGGCGATCAAATGCCGCTGCGCAATTTCAACCTTCTCATCCTCGGTATAGCCTTCAAGCCGGATGATCTCCATGCGGTCGAGCAAAGCCTGCGGCAGATTGAGGGAGTTGGCCGTTGTCACAAACATGACGTCGGACAGGTCAATATCCGTTTCCAGATAATGGTCCTGAAACTTGCCATTCTGCTCAGGGTCGAGAACCTCAAGTAGAGCCGATGCCGGATCGCCGCGGAAGTCCTGTCCCAATTTGTCAATTTCATCGAGCAGGAACAAGGGGTTCATCGTGCCCGCTTTTTTCAAATTAGTGACGATCTTGCCCGGAAGCGATCCGATATAGGTCCGTCTATGGCCACGAATTTCGGCCTCATCCCGAACGCCACCCAAGGATTGGCGGATGAATTCACGGCCCGTCGCCTTTGCAATCGAGCGGCCAAGCGAAGTCTTGCCGACACCCGGCGGGCCAACAAGGCACAGGATCGGGCCTTTCAGTTTATTGGTCCGCGCCTGAACTGCCAGATATTCGACAATCCTGTCTTTGACTTTCTCCAGCGCATAATGATCCGCATCCAGAACGGCTTGCGCAGCAGCAATATCCTTTTTCAGCTTTGACCTTTTGCCCCAAGGCAGGCCTAGCAGCACATCCAAATAATTGCGCACAACCGTTGCTTCGGCAGACATGGGCGCCATGGTCTTGAGCTTCTTAAGCTCTGCCTGCGCTTTGGTGCGCGCATCCTTGGACAGTTTGAGCTGGTCAATTTTGTTTTGAAGCTCTTGAATCTCGTTGCCGTCGCCATCCTCGCCCTCATTGCCGAGTTCGCGCTGGATCGCTTTCAACTGTTCATTGAGATAATATTCGCGCTGCGTCTTCTCCATCTGCCGCTTGACGCGGCTGCGGATCTTCTTTTCGACCTGAAGAACGCTCAATTCGCCTTCCATGAAGGCCAGCGCCATTTCGAGGCGCTTTGCGACATCAGATTCGACCAAGAGCGTCTGCTTATCCGAAACCTTGAGCGCCAAATTCGCTGCAATGGAGTCGGCCAGCCGCTCTGGGTCGTCGATTTCGCTGAGTTGGGCCGATGCTTCGGCCGGCAGCTTCTTGTTCAGCTTGGCATAATTTTCAAAACGGTCGACAACCGACCGCGTCAGGGCCTCAAGTTCTTCTTGATCACCGACTTCTGAAGCCTGCACAGGCTCCACCTGCGCCATCAACATCATATCCTGCGTCTCGACATCGACCAGCCGCGCGCGCTGCTTGCCTTCGACAAGAACCCGCACGGTTCCGTCTGGCAATTTGAGCAATTGGAGAACCGTCGCGGTCACGCCCAAATCATAAAGATCATCCCGGCCCGGATCATCCTGACCAGGATCAAGCTGTGCGACCAGCAGAATTTCCTTATCCCCAGCCATCGCATGCTCAAGCGCCGCCACAGATTTTTCGCGCCCGACAAAAAGCGGCACGATCATGTGCGGAAAGACAACAATATCACGCAAAGGCAATAGAGGTAGAGATAAGGTCATGGTCGCTCCGTCGGGCTTAAATATCTGCCCATGATGAGAATATGGGACTGACTCTCCGGCTTATCAATGGTTAAGCCTTCAGCTGACCCTCATGAAGGCGCACAAGCCGGTCCATCCGCTTGGCCAAGCGCTCATTATGGGTTGCCACCAGCGCGGCCGCCCCCTGCCCCCGAACAAGGTCTAGAAACTGCGTCAAAACAATATCTGCCGTGGCTTCATCCAAATTGCCTGTCGGCTCGTCTGCCAAAACCAGCTTGGGCCGGTTGGCGAGCGCACGGGCAACGGCCACGCGCTGTTGCTCACCGCCAGATAGCTGGCTTGGCCGGTGGGTCAGGCGATGTTCAAGGCCAAGCGCCGAGAGCAGATTTTCCGCACGCGCCCGGGCGTCCTCCTCAGACCGATTGATCACAAGTTGCGGCAGCATCACATTTTCAAGGGCGGAAAAGTCCCGCAAGAGGTGATGAAACTGATAGACAAACCCAAGCGAGTCTCGACGCACGCGCGTCCGGCCTTCATTGTCGAGTGCCGCGACCTCTTCGCCTAAAATGCGGATTGACCCTTCAAATCCCCCCTCCAGCAAGCCCACGGCTTGCAGCAAGGTTGACTTACCCGATCCAGACGGGCCGAGCAGGGCCACAATCTCTCCGGGCGCAATCGACAGGTCCACGCCACGCAAAACCTTAATTGTCTCGCCGCCCTGGCTAAAAGATCGCTGCAAGCCGCGCACATCCAAGATATCACTCATAACGCAGCACCTGAACCGGATCGGTATTGGCCGCTTTATAGGCTGGATAGAGCGTCGCCAAAAAGCTGAAGAGCAATGCCATGGCTGTGATGCCGATAATCTCGATTGGATCGACCTTTGCCGGCAATTCGGTCAAATAGCGGATCTGCGGATCCCACAAAGTCTGCCCAGTCGCAAACTGCACAAAATTGACCACATTTTGCCGGAAGAACAAAAAGACGAGGCCAAGTG
>CAMAQU010000130.1 GCA_945860425.1 Sphingomonas paucimobilis | reverse complement strand
CAATAGAGCAAAATTCATTCTGCCGCAGGATTTTTTAAATGATTTCACATAGCTACCCACACCTTCTCTCACCTGGTTACATCAATAAGATGGAGGTGAAGAACCGCATCATGGTCACCGCCATGGGTGTCAGCCTGTCCGAAGAAGATGGGACCGTTGGGGAAAAGCTGATCGCCTATCACGAAGATCAGGCGCGGGGTGGTGCTGGACTGATCATTGCGGGCGTTGCAGGTGTCGCTTGGCCAATCGGCGCAGTCGCGTTGCAGCAGACGGCGATATCCGATGACAAATTCTTACCCGGCCTCACCGAGTTGTGCACCCGTGTCCACACGCATGGCGCAAAAATTGCTGCTCAGTTGCACCATGGCGGCCTTGTGGCTGGATATTCCACGCGCTGGGGACACCCCCTTTGGGCGCCGTGCGCCCCGCCTGCCCCGACAGGCAATTTCATGAAATATTTTCTACCCGAAGAATTGGCCGCATTCAGCGGCATGACGATGCCCGAAATCAAAGTCCTCACACATGAGGATATCGCAACTGTCGTTCGCCAGTTTGCAGAGGGTGCCGCACGGGCCCAAAAAGCCGGTTTTGATGCAGTCGAAATCCATTCCGGCCATGGCTATTTGCTGTCGTCGTTTATCTCCCCCAAAACGAACAGCCGCACGGATGAATATGGCGGGCCAATTGAAAACCGCCTGCGCATTTTGCGGGAAGTTCTGGCAGCGGTGCGGGTGGCCGTCGGTGCGGATTACCCTGTTTGGGTCAAGCTCGATTCCCGTGAGGTGGGAAAGACAGGTGGTATTTCGTTAGAGGATGCCAAATTCGCCGCACGAACAGTCGAAGATGCAGGCGCAGACGCGATTACTGTGTCTGCCTATCACGACACCGGCAATGGCAAGCTGCATTCTGAATCCAACATCCCCCATGTCGAAAACTTCAACCTGCCCGCAGCCGCAGAGATGAAGGCGGAGGTCAGCATCCCCATTATCGCGTCGGGCCGGATCGAAGTGGACACCGCCGACCGCACGATCGAAAAAGGTGACGCAGATTTTATTGCCATGGGGCGCAAATTGTTGGCAGACCCGCATCTCCCCAACAAGCTGTTGCGTGGTGAGACAGACCGGGTTCGCCCGTGCGTCTATTGCTACACTTGTGTCAGTGCGATCTATGGCGGCCAGCAATCCCGCTGCGCCGTCAATGCCGAGTTTTCCGTCGAGTTTGAACGTAAGGCTGCAACGGCTGCCAAAAAGAATATCGTTATCGTCGGTGGTGGCCCCGGCGGGATGGAGGCGACACGTCGCCTGACCGCTCTTGGCCATCAGGTCACGCTTATCGAAAAGAGCGAACGCCTTGGGGGCACGCTGCGTTTTGCGTCGCTTGCCTATGAACCCAATGAACGGCTGCTCAACTGGCTGCGCCGTGAGGTTGAAATGTCCGGCGCGGATATCCGTCTGAACACGCCCGCTACTCCGGCGCTTTTAAAATCGCTGACACCCGATCACGTGATCGTTGCG
The DNA here is from genome assembly GCA_945860425.1 of Sphingomonas paucimobilis. GTDB lineage: Bacteria > Pseudomonadota > Alphaproteobacteria > Sphingomonadales > Sphingomonadaceae > Aquisediminimonas > Aquisediminimonas paucimobilis_A. Next base: position 3,766 of record CAMAQU010000130.1, on the reverse strand, counting down.
ACAGGCGCAACGCGCGGCATGCCGGACATCCCCGGCAATAACCGGGATAATGTCTTTTCAGGCGATGATATGCGGCGGTTGATGCTGGGCGAAAGCTCAGACGAGCTGAAGCGGAAAACGGGCCTATTCACCCGCATGGCAACAAAGATTGGTGCCGCGACGGGCGCGACGGCCAACCTTGACCTCGTCCGCAAGGCCACCCACGCGTGGATGCCGCTGGGCGACCAAATCGTGATCATCGGCGGCGAACTGGTGGGCATTGAGCTGGCGGAGTTCCTGCACGAACGCGGGCGCAAGGTCACCATCGTCGATGACGCCCCGGCCTTTGGCAAAGGGCTAACGCTGGTTCGCCGGATGCGCATCCTGTCTGAACTGCAGGAACACGGTGTTACCATGCATCCTGCCGCAAGCGCCATTTGCATTGAGGATGGTGCGGTGCACTTCACCGATGCGTCCGGCACGGCCCATAAGGTAGCCGCCGACCATGTCATCGTGGCGAAGGGTGCGGACGGAGACCTCACGCTGGCGGAGGCCCTGAAAGCGGAGGGCTTCAACGTCCATAGCATCGGGGATGCAAATGGCGTGGGCTATATCGAAGGCGCGATCCGCGGGGCTTATCAGACGGTCATCAACATCACCTCGACGTGAAGGCCGCTATCCATTTTGGATAAGTTATCCTAACGTCGCGCCTCATGACAGACGCCAATCAGGACCCGTTCTCCAACGTTCTTGAAACCCTTTATGGCGGCCTTTTGGAAGGTGTGCCGTGGGAGGCGTTTCTGCGCGCCTTGGCCCAGTGGCTAGAGGGCAGCTATGCGACATTAATCTTGACGGCCCCGGGCCTCAGCGCGCCCGGCGCGATGGTCACGCCGGGCGGCAACCCAAAAACCAATGAAGATTATCTGACAACTCACTTCGCCAGCGATCCCTTTCAGGGGCTGCCGGAAGGCCAAGTCACGTCCTTCAAAGAGTTTCTTCAGGGTCAGACCTCGCAAGACATTTCAGACTATATGGACTTTCTAGATGCAGCGGGCGGAGATCAGGTGCTGGGTGTCGATCTGCGCCTTCCAAGTGGCTTTGAGGCACGGTGCCGGGTCACGCGGGATCGCTCACGCCCCGATTTTTCAGCCGACGACCGCGTCCGCTTTCAAAGTCTCGTGCCACATCTGCGAAACGCCGCGCGCCTTTTTGAACGCCTGCAAATCGAAGGGGCGGAACATGGCGTCTATCGGGGGGCGGTTGAACAATTGGGCGTTGGGACGATCATTCTAGACCAGACCGGAACCATAACGCGGACAAATGCCGTGGCGGACCAATTGCTGGCGGCCGGCGATGGCATGCGATCAAGTGATGGCAGGCTCACTCTTGGGGATCGCCGGCATCAAAAAACTATCGAGAGCCTATTAACGCGCATGGGGGATATCCCAGATCCCGTCCGTTTCAAACTTTGCCGCACAAAGGGACATGACCTTGCCGTTGTTGCGCGTCCGATCCAAGTCCCGGCGATCCTTCGCCGCGGCGCAAATCTGGCGCTGTTTATCTCAGTTCCCGGCGACGATGCGCAGCTTGATCCAGCTGCCATCCGGGATCTGTTCCAATTGACCCGCATGGAAGCGACACTGGCCGTCTCTCTTGCCAGTGGACGCTCATTGGTCGATGCCGCTGATACGCTGGGGATCGCACATAACACCGCCCGCGCGCATCTCCGCTCAATCTTTGCGAAGACAGGCGCGCGGCGGCAATCGCAACTGGTCCACTTGCTCCGAAGCGGCCTTCAATAATTAGGCCGCGAAGCGGTAATCCTCAAAATTTGGTTTTGCCATGGCGTCGACAAAGGCCTGATAGCTCCAAGGCCAGCTTGCTGGAACGCCGGTATCATCAAGATACCAGCTGGAGCAGCCGCTTCCGAAAATCGTCTTTTTCGCCGCTGCAATCCGCTTTTCTTCATAATCCGCCATGGCTTCCTGCGTCGGCTCAACCGCACGGGCATTGCCGGCCCGAAGCCGCTCGATGAGCTGATCCACATATTTCCATTGCGCCTCTGCAATGTCGATCAAGGAGAAGTTGCCGACCGGGCCAGTCGGCCCATTGAGCATGAAGAAGTTCGGAAAATCAGGCAACGTCACAGCATTGAACGCCGTTGGACGCACCGACCAAGCGTCGTCCAAAGTCTTTCCGTTCCGGCCAACGACCGATGCCGGACGGATGAAGCGGTCGGCCCGGAAGCCTGTTGCGAGCACGAGAACGTCGAGTTCGTGCAGCGTTCCGTCCTGCATGCGGACGCCTGCGGGTTCCACCCGTTCGATTGCACCTGTGTCGACAAAAACATTGGGCTTCTGCACATGGTCATAATAGCACCAAGAATAGATCAGCCGCTTGCACGCCGCGCGATAGTTTGGCGTCAGCTTCTTGCGGAGTTCTGGATCCTTCACACTATTTTCAAGATTCTGGAGGCAATAGTCCTCGATTTCCTTCATCTGCGGACCATCGATATTCGTGATGCCGTCCGTAAACCGCAGGATCGCGTCCCAATATTCTTTATTGTAGCGGATCTCATCGATCAGCTTCATATCCTTGCGAAACGCCTCTCGTTCTTCATCCGTGTAATCAAATTGCGGAACAGGCATGATCCACTGCGGCGACCGCTGGAAATGGACAATCTGTTTCGAACGGTCGGTGAGCGCGGTCAGGATCTGCGCGCCTGTTGATCCGCAACCAACGATGCCAACCCGGGCGCCATCCAATTGGGCGCTGTCATCCCAGCGCGCTGAGTGGAAAGCCTTGCCCGAAAAGCTGTCTAAGCCGGGAATATCCGGCATCTTCGGATGATGCAGCACGCCGGACGCGCAAATGACAATGTCGGCTTCGATTTCTTCGGCACCCGACACACCTACGGTCCATGTCGCCGTCGTTTCATCGAAATCGCAACTTGTGACTTCAGAATTGTACCGGATGTAAGGATTAACGCCGAAATCTGCCGCGACCTTTTCGAAGTAATCTCGGATATCCGGACCCTTGGCGTAATAGGACTTCCATTCGGCATAGGGGGCAAAGCTATAGGTATAAGCATGCGCCGGGACGTCACAGGTCAAGCCCGGATAGCGGTTTTCGCGCCAGGTTCCGCCCAAGCTGGAAGCCTTTTCAAGGATTGTGAAGTTCTTCTCACCACGCTCCAGCAGTTTAATGCCAGCCAGAATACCGGCCATGCCAGCACCGATGATGACGTAACGAAGGTCCTTCGACATATGCTCTCCAAATCCGTTTTTTCTCTTCCGGTGGAATGATCATGCGATGCGGGAGGATCGCATGTAAATCGTCCAAACGGCCTATTTTCTGAAACGAGAGGCCAACAACTCTTCGTTAGCGCAATTCTGTTTTAAGCACTTTGCCCGACGCATTGCGCGGAACATCGTCGACGAACACGAAACTGCGGGGCACTTTGTAATTCGCCATATTCTCGCGCGACCAAGCCACCATCTCAGCCTCTGTCGCGGCCGCGCCAGGACGCAGAACGACATAGGCTTTGCCGACCTCCCCCATGCGCTCATCCGCGATGCCGACGACAGCAACCATGCCCACCGACGGGTGATTGGACAGCAGCTTTTCGACTTCGGCCGGATAAACATTAAACCCGCCGGAGATGTACATGTCCTTCAGCCGATCCGTAATTCGGACGTAGCCTTGGGCGTCCATCGTCCCGACGTCGCCCGTGTGAAGCCAGCCATTGGCGTCAATCGCCTCCGCCGTCGCTTCGGGATCATCGAGA
>CAMAQU010000129.1 GCA_945860425.1 Sphingomonas paucimobilis | reverse complement strand
AGAGCCGCATTTGGTTCACCTTGGGCGCGCTGGTCGTGTTTCGGTTGTTGAGCCATGTGCCGTTGCCCGGGATTGACCCTAAGGCTTTGGAAACCCTGTTCAACACGACCAAGGGCGGCGTCCTCGACTTTTTCAATATGTTCTCTGGCGGGTCGCTTGAGCGCATGAGCCTGATCGCGCTTGGTGTGATGCCTTATATCACGGCTTCCATCGTGGTGCAGTTGGGCACATCGCTGTCGCCGACGCTTGGCGCTCTCAAGAAAGAGGGCGAAAGCGGCCGCAAAAAGCTCAATCAATATACACGCTACGGAACGGTCGCCCTGACGATCATTCAGGGGTATTTTATCGCTGTTGGCCTCGAAAGCTGGGGGGCAACCCAGGGTATGTCTGCCGTGGTAGAGCCGGGCATGCTGTTCCGCCTTGCGTGCGTGACCGCGCTTTTGGGCGGCACTATGTTCCTGATGTGTCTGGGCGAGCAGATCACCAGTCGCGGCATTGGGAATGGTATTTCCCTGATCATCATGGCCGGGATTGTCTCAACCCTTCCCCAGACCCTCGCGCAAGTGTTTGAAGGTGGTCGTACGGGCACGATGCAGCCGCTGATGGTATTGGGCATTGGCGCGGCGGTGATCGCGCTGATTGCCTTTATCTGCTTCATGGAGCGGGCCCAGCGCCGCGTGCTGATCCAATATCCCAAGCGTCAGACGCAAAATGGCATGATGCAGGCGGATAAGAGCTTCCTTCCTTTGAAGATCAACACAGCGGGCGTCATTCCGCCCATCTTTGCCTCATCGCTGCTGCTCATGCCGCTGACGCTCGTGCAGTTTGCGGGCCAGAGCGCGACGCAGGACAGCCAGACGGGTGATATCATTCTGGGCATCACCAATGCGTTGCAGCATGGGTCTCCGCTCTACATGTCGCTCTATGCGCTGGGCATCATTTTCTTCTGCTTCTTTTACACAGCCGTTGTCTTCAATCCCGAAGAGACGTCGGAGAATTTGAAGCGGCATGGCGGCTTCGTGCCCGGCATTCGTCCGGGCAAGAATACCGAAACCTATTTGGATTATGTCCTGACCCGGATCACGGTGGTCGGTGCAGCCTATCTCACGCTGGTTTGTCTGGTGCCGGAATTCATGTTCTCCAGCCTGGGGTTTGTTGCCATTGGCGGCACCAGCCTGTTGATCGTGGTGAATGTGACGATGGATACGGTAACCCAGATCCAGAGCCATTTGCTCGCGCATCAATATGGTGATCTGATCAAGAAGGCGAAGCTCAAGGGAGGGCGCCGGTGAATCTTATTCTTCTCGGCCCGCCGGGCGCAGGTAAAGGGACTCAGGCCAGCCGCCTTCAAGAAGAACGCGGCATGGTTCAGCTGTCCACTGGCGATATGCTCCGGGCCGCCGTTAAGGACGGCACGCCCATTGGGGTGAAGGCCAAGGCCGTGATGGATGCAGGGGAACTTGTGTCCGATGAGATTGTCTCCGGCATTATTGGTGAAGCCCTTGCGAAACTCGCGCCCGAAACCGGCGTTATCTTTGATGGCTATCCCCGCACGGCGGCCCAAGCCGTGTCGCTGGATGGTATTTTGGCCGACCATGGCCGTAAGCTTGATCATGTAATTGAGCTGGCGGTGGATGAAGAGGCGCTGGTTGAGCGCATTACGGGCCGCTTCACCTGCGCCAAATGTGGGGCTGGCTATCACGACCATTTCAAGCAGACCAAGGTCGATGGCGTGTGCGATGCCTGTGGCGCGACCGAGTTTAAGCGCCGCCCGGACGACAATGAAGAGACTGTGCGCACCCGCATGACGGAATATCGCGCAAAGACAGCCCCGATCCTTCCCATTTACGAAGGGCGCGGTTTGTTGAAGAAGGTCGACGGCATGGCCGCGATTGAGACGGTGACGGGCCAGATTGAGGCGATCCTCGCTTAGCGCATGAAATGGGTGCGCGCATTTTTATGCGTGTCACATAAGCGTCATTGGAGTGTCACGACGCTGTCCTGAGCCTCTGTCATATCGTGCCTATGACAGCCATCGCCCTTCGCCTTGCTCCATCGCTTTTCCCGCATCTGGCCAAGCAGAATGCCCGCCCGCGTCGCACAAGAGCGCATGTCGGGCTTGGCTATCGTCTGCTTATTTGGGCATTCCGCAACAATTAAGCTGCGTCATCTGGCTTTACAGGCCGGGTGTCAGTCTATCTTGCGGGCCAGAAAGTCGGGCACAGGGCCATTCCAGCCCTGATCTTCCCCTGACATAGCGGCTTTTGGCTCCCGATCTGCTTTCGGCTCGACAGCACGCTCTTTGCGCACGCGAGCAGGTTGCTCTTTGCGGGCGGGGGCTGGTGTCTCTTCTTCTGCGCGCGGGGCAGGGCGGTTGCTTGTGCGGGCAGGGCGGCTCGACGCGCGGGCCGGGCGATCACCCGTGTCGTCGGTGGCAACGGAGATGCGCTCAATCGTCTGGCCGGTCAGCTTTTCGATATTTTCAACCGCTTCGGTGTCTTCCTTTGTGACAAAGGTAAAGGCACGGCCAAGCGCACCTGCACGCCCGGTGCGACCAATGCGATGGACATAGTCATCGGGATGCCAAGGGGCATCAAAGTTAAAGACATGGCTGACCCCCTTCACATCCAGCCCGCGGGCCGCGACGTCTGAGGCAACAAGCACGTTGATTTCGCCTGCCTTAAACCGCTCAAGCTCTCGCAAGCGGGCCGGCTGATCCATATCGCCATGGATTTCGCCTGCCTGAAAGCGATGTTGCTTCAGGCTGGTCGCAAGTTCGCGCACCGTTGTTTTGCGGTTGCAGAAAATGATAGCGGTGTTGATGTCTTCGCTGTTGAGCAATGACCGCAGGACTTCTCGCTTTTTGCGGGTTTCCGTCTCAACAAGGAATTGGGCGATGTTGACATTGGTCGTGGCAGGCCGCGCGACTTCGATTGTCTTAGGATTGGACAGGAATCGATCCGAAAGCTTCTTAATGGGCGGCGGCATCGTGGCCGAAAAGAGAAGCGTTTGCCGATTGGTCGGCAGCTTGGTGCAGATATTCTCAATATCGGGGATGAACCCCATGTCGAGCATGCGGTCTGCTTCATCGATGACGAGAAGCTCACAGCCAGTGAGCAGGATTTTGCCCCGCTCAAACAAATCCATCAACCGGCCCGGCGTCGCGATCAGAACATCGACGCCCTTTTCCAGCGCCTTAACCTGATCCCCCATTTGCACACCGCCAATAAGCAGGGCCATGGAAAGCTTGTGATATTTGCCATATTTCTCAAAATTCTCGGCAACCTGAGCGGCGAGTTCGCGCGTTGGTTCTAGAATGAGAGAGCGCGGCATGCGTGCACGTGTGCGGCCTTGCCCCAAAATATCGATCATCGGCAGCACAAAGGCGGCTGTCTTGCCTGTCCCGGTCTGGGCGATTGCAATCAGGTCTCGCATCATCAGGACACTGGGAATGGCCTGTTGCTGGACGGGTGTGGGATCGCTGTAGCCAGATTCGGTTACTGCGCGGAGCAATTCGTCCGAAAGGCCGAGATCGGCAAAACTCATGCAAAATTCATCCGGAAAAAGGGGCGATGACATTCAAGATCATCTCCGCTGGGCCTTGGCCCTTTGGCCTGAAATGTCAAGCAAAAGCCTTGTTCGTCCGGGAGGGCGCCTATTGCTTTGGCGGGACCAGTCGGCGAAATCTATCAATGGTGCAGGCACCGCCCGCGCGGGAATAGATCATATCCCGATCCTCACACAGCCGGCCATCGGGCGTCGGCTTAAAGTAAAAGCCCGAATAGAAATCGATGGAGCTACAGCCCCTTTCCAAGCGTGCCCGCATCGCCTGGCGTCCGCGCAGAACAATGTCGATGCTGTCTGCTTTGGTGATCAGCACGCCGACAACATTATTGACGTAAAGGCATCGTGGCGCCGCCTTTTCACGCCAATCCCGGAAGTTTGGGCGCATTTGGGCGCGCTCTTCATGTGGTGTCACACGGATGACGACGCGCCGTTCAATGACCATTTGGGCCATTTGGGTCTGCGATGGCGGCGTCCCTTGCGCAAAGGCATGGGGGGGCGATACCAAAAGCCCAGCTATGACGGGCAAGAAAAGTTTAGAAGATCGCAAGTCCATGATTCGCAAGCATGTGTGGTTCTTTGGTTGAACAGATGATGAATTGCGTGGCAATGGCGGCTGAGCATTATGCCCGGTGAGGAGACCACGATGTTGGATGCATCATTTCTTGAAAAGCTGGGCAATGTGCTGGGTCCGAAGGGCCTCGTCACGGATTCGAGCGATATCGCCCCTTGGCTCACCGATTGGCGCAAGCTCTATGTCGGCCGCGCCGCCGCCTTACTTGCGCCCGCCAATGCGGGGGAGGCGCAAGCGGTTATGCGGCTTCTGGCAGAGTATGGCGTGCCGATGGTGCCGCAGGGGGGCAATAGCTCTATGGTCGGCGGGGCGACGCCAGATGACAGCGGCAAGGCGGTCATTTTATCCACCCGGCGGATGAATTCTATTCGCCTATTGGATGCCGATGCCTCAATCGTTGTGGCAGAGGCTGGCGTCATTCTGGCGCATCTGCATGAGGCGGCGCAGTCGATCGGGCGGCGCTTTCCGCTGACGCTTGGGGCGCGGGGGTCTGCGACCATTGGGGGGCTGGTTTCAACCAATGCGGGCGGGACACAGGTTCTGCGGTTCGGCACTATGCGCAAGCTGGTGCTGGGGATTGAGGCGGTTCTGCCGGATGGGTCGCTCTATGAAGGGCTGGCCGCACTCAAAAAGGATAATCGGGGCTATGACCTGACCCAGCTGCTGATCGCGGCTGAGGGAACGCTTGGGCTGATTACGGCGGCGAGCCTCAGGCTTGTGCCTGATGTGCAGGATCGCGCGGTTGGCTGGATTGGTATAGATAGCCCAGACACGGCGTTGCGCCTGCTGCGCCAGATGGAGGCGGCATCGGGGGATGCGATAGAGAGTTTTGAGCTTGTCCCCAATAGCTGCCTAAAGCTGGTTTTGCAGCATATTCCCGGCACACGCGCGCCGCTGGAGTCTGACCATCCTTGGCATGTTCTAGTGGACTATGTGCATACCCAAGCAGGTCAGGCGTCTGCTGCGTCCGCCCTTCAGAACCTGTTGGTAGGGGCGATGGGGGCGGGGCAGATTTCCGATGCTACCATTGCCGCAAGCGAGGCTCAGGCGCAGGCATTTTGGAAGCTGCGCGACTCCATTTCAGAGGCAGAACGTGCCCATGGCCCTGCCGTGCAACATGATAGTTCGGTTCCAGTTGATGATATGCCGCGCTT
>CAMAQU010000128.1 GCA_945860425.1 Sphingomonas paucimobilis | reverse complement strand
GTGCATGTGGACGTCGACGATCAGCTGCACTTCATCACCTGGGGTGGTGGCGGCTGGGGCGATCCGCTGGATCGTGATGCTGCTCTTGTCGGCAAGGAAATCACCCAAGGGCTCGTCACGCCCGAAGGTGCGCGCGATTATGGCGTGGTTGCCAATGCAAAGGGCCAAGTCGACATGGCCGCGACAGAGGCATTGCGCACGCAAATGCGCGCCACGCGTCCCGCGCTAGAACTGTTCAACTATGGCCCCGGCATTGATGCACTGCGGGCAAATTGTGTCGCAGAAACTGGCTTAGAGGCGCCCATTCAGCCCGTCTGGATGCATGCCGAAGCCGCAGAATGAGTTGAGAAAATGGGTGCTTTAGACGGACTGCGCGTTGTTGAAATGGGCCAGCTTTTGGCTGGGCCGTTTTGCGGCCAGCTCTTGGGCGATATGGGCGCCGATGTGATCAAGGTGGAACCACCCGGCGCTGGCGACCCCATGCGCGATTGGGGGCAAGGCGACACCAAGGTCAATTGGGAAGTGATTGCCCGCAATAAGCGGTCGGTATCGATCAATCTGCGCGTGCCCGAAGGCCAAGACATTGTCCGTAAACTGGCGGCGAAGGCCGATATTCTCATTGAGAATTTTAAGCCCGGCACAATGGAGAAATGGGGCCTTGGCCCCGACGCGCTGTTGGCAATCAACCCCCGGCTCATCATTGCCCGCATGTCCGGCTATGGCCAGACTGGCCCCTATTCCGACCGCGCTGGTTTTGGCGGCATTGGTGAGGCGATGGGCGGATGGCGCTATATTGTCGGCGAACCAGATCGTCCGCCCAGCCGCATGGGCATTTCCATTGGCGACACGCTGACGGCAACCTTTGGCTGCATGGGTGTGCTGGCTGCACTCCATGTCCGCGACCGCACGGGCCAAGGCCAGGTGGTCGATGCCGCACTCTATGAAAGCGTGTTGCAGGTGATGGAAAGCATCGTTCCCGAATATGATCTGATGGGCCTGATCCGGGAGCGGTCTGGCTCTATCCTGCCGGGCATTGCGCCGTCCAACGTCTATTCGTGCAAAGATGGCGAATATATGATTGGCGCCAATAAGGACAGTTTGTGGCGGCGTCTGGCCGAAGCCATGGGCCGTCCCGAATTGGGCGATGATCCGCGTTACGCCACGCATTTGGCGCGCGGCACCAATCAGTTGGAGCTTGATGAGCTGATCAACACGTGGACCCGCACCTTGACCGTGGATTCGCTCGATGCGCTGATGACCCAATGCTCCATCCCCGCAGGCCGCGTCTATCGCGCGCCTGAGATGATTGCCGATCCGCATTTTCAAGCGCGGGAGGCGATTATTGACGTGGAAACCGAACGCTATGGCACGCTCAAGATGCAAAACGCCTTTCCCAAGCTGTCGGTTACCCCGTCAAGCGTGCGGCATCCTGCGCCTTCCAAAGTCGGCCAGCATAATGAAGACGTTTTTGGCGAGCTGCTCGGTATGAGCGCGCACGACATTGAGGCGCTTCAGGCCGCGGGCATCATGTAATGTCCCAGGCCAATCCCGATCTCGTTCAAAATTACGCCGGGGCCTTTGATGGCCGCCTTGCCTTTGGCGCGCGCCCGGCGCTTTTGATCGTTGATTTTGTGATGGCCTATCTCGATCCCGCCTCCCCGCTTTACGCGGGCGTGGAAGACGCGCTGGCCAGCAATGAGCGGCTTTTGGCGGCCGCGCGCTCTGCCAGTATTCCGGTGATCTTCACCAATGTGGAATATGAACCCGGCGGTGCCAATGGCGGCCTGTTTTATAAAAAGATTCCGGCTCTCAAGGCATTTGACAAGGGGTCTGATCTGGGCCGCTTTCCGCCAAGCCTAACCCCTGCCCCGTCTGATCTGGTTGTGACGAAGCAATATGCCTCTGCCTTTTTCGGGACAGCGCTTGCGACCAAATTATCCGCCCTTGGGGTCGACACGCTGTTGATTACGGGGCTGTCCACCTCTGGCTGCGTCCGGGCGACCGCTTTGGATGCCTTACAGAGCGGCTTTGCCCCCTTTGTCGTCAGCGACGCCTGTGGCGATCGGCATCGCGACCCGCACTCGGCCAATCTTTTCGACTTGCAGGCCAAATATGCCGAAGTCATTTCAGAGGCAGAGGCGCTGAACCTACTTTCTGGTCTGACCCAATAGCGATTAGTCGCTTTCGTCATTGTGCCTTTGTCCAGACCGGGACATATCGTCGGGTTCGTTAAAGACAGGGCAACGACACATGGTCCGTAACATCTTGGTTAGCTTCGTTGCCGTTATCGGCCTTGTGGCGCTCTACCTTATCTGGACGCCCGCCAAATCCAGCCGGCCCGCTCCCCCGCCGGCAACCGCGCCGAGCCTCAAGATTGCGCCGACCAGCGATGCACTGAGCTTTGCCCGGCTCGGCAAACAGACCATCGCCGTCAGCAGTTACGCCAATGGCAGAATTACAGGTTTGCCCGTCGGCAATTCGGGCGAAGATGCCATTAGCCTCATCAACCGGCTTGGTTATGATGGGGTCCGCGCGCTGATCGCGGCGGGCGGCACCCCTGTCACAGCCGATGTTGCGGATTTGGCCGTGCCTGTCGATCTGCGCGACCAGCATATTGCCGCCGGAACCAATTACCGCGAACATGCCGAAGAAGCGACGGTGGACGGCGGGCCATTTCTCTTTGCCAAATATGTGACCCCTACGCCCTCACGGGCGAAGGTGGCGAACGGAGACGCCCTCCTCGATTATGAGGTTGAGCTGTGTCTGGTCCCCCTCATAGCGGCGCGGACGGATCAGGCCGCGACGGGTGGGTTGATGCTGTGCAACGATGTGACCGACCGGGCCACATTGATGCGCAATGTCGATCCGGAGCGTCCCGAATCTGGCAAAGGCTTTACCAGCGGCAAAAGCGCGCCCGGCTATCTGCCGGTGGGTGAATTGTTCATCGTGCCGCGCGATCTGGATCGCTTTGTGTCGGGAGTAACGCTCCAACTCTCCGTCAATGGGCAAGAACGTCAACGGACCGAGGCCAAGATGTGGATTTGGGATTTAACCCGTATTCTCGCCGAAGCGGGGGCGATGCGGGGCCGTGAATGGGCCTATTGGGGCGGCACCGCCCGATTGCCCTTTGACGCGGACGGCAAGGTGCCCGCCCGCACCCTGATTTTGGCCGGCACGCCGGGCGGCACGGTCTTCGCCGGGATTGACGCGCGCGCCATCGGACGCGGGCTTGTGAAATGGCTGGCTGGCGGCTGGGGCACGAACTTTACGACGCATGTCATTGAAAGCCAGGTTGCCCTTGAAAAGCAGCAACAGCGCTATCTCCAGCCCGGGGACCGGATGACCATCCAAGTCGATCGACTGGGATCGCTAGACAATCTCATCGTCAAATAGGGGTCGGGTGGGAGGCTCTCTCAAAACCACTTTAAAACCAAGGTTGGTGAGCCGTGCTGGATTCGAACCAGCGACCTACTGATTAAAAGTCAGTTGCTCTACCGACTGAGCTAACGGCCCGACCTTGGGACGCTCCCCCTATGCGGCGGGACGCTGTCGGTCAAGGCGCGCCTTTAGATGATATATGGTTAATCCGCTCCGGGGGTCGCGCCAATCGGCCGCAATGCGCGCCAGCGGGTCGAGCACGAAGCGTCGATCTGCAAAGGCGATATGGGGGATGCACAGGCCCGGCGCTTCAAAAGCCCCCTCTGACCAGAGCAGAATATCGAGATCCAGCACGCGCGCGCGCCATCTCTGCCCGCCCGTACGACGGCCAAAGGCGGCCTCAATAGATTTTAAGTGCGCCAGCAGCTCCAGCGGGTCCAGCGTGGTGTCAATCAGGGCGGCGGCATTGGCATAAGTGCGCAGGGACGGGCCAATGGGGGCGGAGCGCAGAATAGAAGACATGGCAATCAACCGAGTCGCCCCAGTCGAGAGTTCGGCACAGGCGGCCCGCAGCACAGCCTCTGGCCGCCCAAAGCGAGCGTGCGGCTGATTTGACCCCAAAGCAATGGCATAGCTTGTGCGCATGGCCCAGCCCGCTTAAGCGAGCCGGGTGACCATGAACAGCCCCCAGATCTTAAGCGCCCTTCCCGCAACAGAGCCAGCCCATGACTGCGCTCAATGCCCAAGGCTCGCCGCTTATCGCCAAACATGCCACTCAGAATTCTCGAATTTCTGGAATGCGCCCGTCCCCGCCTTTGGCGATCCGGATGCTTGGTTGGCCATTATAGGCCTTGCCCCCGGCAAACATGGCGCAAACCGCACCGGTCGGCCCTTTACGGGCGATCCATCGGGCGAGATGCTTTTTGCCGGGCTCAGAGATTTTGGTCTGATCACTTATGATCCGCCGGAATATACGCGCCATTTATTCGGCGGCTTTCGCGATGATGGGGCCAGCCTCAACGGTGTGATGATCCTCAACGCGGTCAAATGCGTACCGCCCGAAAATAAGCCGACGCCCGAAGAGCTGCGCACCTGCCGCCCCTATTTGGAGCAAGCCCTTGCAAGCCTGCCAAAACTGACAACGATCATCGCACTCGGCCAAGTCGCCCATCAATCGGTGGTCAAAGCCTGTGGCGAAAAGCTGCCCAAGCGCCGCTTTGCCCATGGCGCGGTCCACCATCTGCTGGATGGCCGCCGCTTGATCGATAGCTATCACACATCGCGCTACAACCAGAATACCGGGCGGATGAATGCCGAGATGCTGAACGACGTGTTTACACTGGCGCTAACGAGATAGTTTATTGGCAGGGAGGAAGAGACGATGACCCTATTCATGGCCGCACTGGCCCTTTTTCTGCCCAATCAAATGCCAGAACCAGCCGCACGCGGTCTAAATCCGGCCCCGGCCCCTGCCTCCGCAACGGAAACGCCCCCCGTCGTTCGCATGCCGCCCATGAGCGCACGGCGGCCCTGTGCACGCGGCTGCCTCTCTCCTGTCGAGGCCGTGACATACGCAACCTATCTTGCCCCACGCGCGGCCGTCGCAGCCGAGTTTGAATTGGAGATTAAGGGCGTTGGCAGTCAGGATGGGCGCTTCTTCCTGAATTCCGAAGCCGACTATCGTGACCGCAATTGTCTGACGCTCGTGCTCTCTCCTCCCGCTGCAAAGGCGCTCGCCGGATCAGCGGATGTCGCGGCGCTTGAAAAGAGATTTAAGGGCAAGCGGATCGCTGTTGAGGGCCTTGCGCGGCGGGTCCGCATCGACTTTACCGAGAATGGAAAGCCGACAGGCAAATATTATTATCAGGTGCACGTCACTGTCATGGACGCGCGTCAGATTATCGACAGCTAAATGTCTTCTGCAATCCGCCCGTAAAGCTGCGGGCGGCGGTCGCGGAAGAAGCC
>CAMAQU010000127.1 GCA_945860425.1 Sphingomonas paucimobilis | reverse complement strand
TATACTGACCAAGAAGTGAGCGGTCGGCGGATTTTCGCAATTGGCGCGGTGGCATTGCTGCACGCAGGGGTGGGCTATGCGCTCGTCACTGGTCTTGCATATAATGCGACCCAAGAGCTGATCGAAGATCTCAAGACGTTCGATGTGGCGCCTGACGAGCCTGAAAAGCCCGAGGAGCCGCCACCACCACCGCCTAAGGTGGATTTGCCGCCGCCGCCCAAGGTGACTGTGCCGCCGCCGGTGGTGACGTCGCCCGTGGTGACAACCAATACCTTGTCGACGCAAGCTGTTATCGCGCCACCGCCTCCGCCGGCACCCCCGGCACCGCCGGCTCCGCCGCGCGTGGCAGAGCGCGCAACGCAGCGCGGGGGGTCGATTTCGGATGAAGATTATCCGTCATCGTCCATCCGCAATGAAGAGCAGGGGACTGCAGTTGCAACTTTCACCGTCGGTACGGACGGGCGCGTTGTGGCATGTAATGCGTCCGGCGCGAGCTCCACGCTTGATGCCGAGACGTGCAAGCTCATCATGCGTCGCTTCCGCTTCAGGCCTGCAAAGGATGCTAGCGGTCAGCCGATTGAGGAAACTCGGTCGCAGCGGGTGACATGGCGGTTGCCCAAATAAGCGTAGTTCTGTCCATTCGATTTGATCAGTTTTGAGAGGAAGTTTTAGTTATGACCACCGCAGCTGAAGCAACTGCTGTTGCGACAAAGCAGTTCGGCCTGATGCAGGCCCTCGAAGAAGGCGGCCCGATTTCTTGGGCAATTTTTCTGACCATGGTCGTGATGTCGGCCGTTTCTTGGTACATCATGTTCACCAAGCTCATCGAGCAAGGCAAAGTCATCAAGCAGGGCAGTGAAGGCGCCCGCAAGTTTTGGACGTCGACCAGCGTGAAAGACGGCCTCAACAAGTTTGAAAAAGACACGGCCTATCGTCAGCTCGTTGACGATGCGCTTCTTGCTGATGAACAGCATGGCAAGCTCATCGATGCGCAGGACCAGCATGAGTGGCTGCAGTCCTCAATGCAGCGCAGCCAGGCTGCGATCAACTCAAAGCTGAGCTCGGGCCTCGCCTTCTTGGCGACGGTTGGTTCGACTTCGCCGTTCGTTGGTCTGCTCGGTACCGTTATCGGCATTTACAACGCGCTGATCAAAATCGGCGCAACCGGCGACGCATCGATTGATAAGGTTGCCGGCCCGGTCGGTGAAGCCTTGATCATGACGGCCATTGGTCTCGTCGTCGCCGTTCCGGCGGTTATGGGCTATAACTGGCTGCAGCGTCGCAATAAGCTCATTGCTGAGCAGATGAGCACATTCTGCAGCGATCTGCATGGTTATATGACGTCGAACGGCGCTGTCCGTCCGACGACTAAGGCTGCCGCTCCTGCGGCTGCTAAGCCGGCCGCCGCGAAGGCTTAATGAGATTGGGCACGGCAGGCCTATGTCTGCCGTGCCAGTTGATCTGGGAGGCGCAGCACCGTCTGCGCTCTCCTTTACGACCAAAAAGATAGGAA
Organism: Sphingomonas paucimobilis; assembly: GCA_945860425.1. GTDB lineage: Bacteria > Pseudomonadota > Alphaproteobacteria > Sphingomonadales > Sphingomonadaceae > Aquisediminimonas > Aquisediminimonas paucimobilis_A. Next base: position 3,922 of record CAMAQU010000127.1, on the reverse strand, counting down.
TAAGCCTATGGGCATGAGTGTTGGCGGAGAAGGTGGTGACGACGCCCCGCTGTCGGACATCAACACGACCCCACTTGTGGACGTGATGTTGGTTCTGCTCATCATCTTCCTGATCGCCGTCCCGGTGGTTATTAAGACGGTTGAGGTGACGCTTCCCAAGCTTTCGTTCCAAGCAACGACTTCTAAGGCCGAAAATGTCATTCTGACCGTGCGTAACGGCCCGGATGGCGCCTGCGAAGTTTATTGGAACGCAAGCCGCATGAATTCGACCGAACTTCTGACGCGTGCAGCAGCTCGGTTCAAGGCAGAGTCTGACCGTCTTGGCCCAGACGCGACCGACCCGGATCTGTTCCCTGAAGTCCACATTCGTGGCGACAAGCGGACACAATATCGGTGCATCGGTGGTGTGGTGTCGATCATGCAAAGCGCGGGTTTCATTCGCGTCGGATTTATCTCGTCGCCGGTCATCTAAGACCGACCTCGAGTGTTTGGAGAATAGACCATGGCAATGAGTGCACCCAAGGGGGACTCGTCCGAACCGATGGTGGAAATGAACACGACGCCGCTGATCGACGTCATGCTCGTGCTCCTCATCATGTTTATTATTACGCTGCCACCGCCAACCCACGCGGTGAAAATCGATCTGCCGCAGGATTGCGCGCCGAACTGCCCGCCTCCTCCTGAGGTGCTGCCGACTAAGAACGTGCTCTATGTGAGCCCGGGCGGTGTCGTCACATGGAATGGCGCTCCGGTGAGCTGGAGCCAGCTGGATCAGCTTCTCATGGACACGCAAGATCCTGTGAAGTTTCCGCTGACCCCGGAATTGCATATGCAGCCGGATGCAATGGCCCCTTATGACACTGTTGACCGTGTTCTGGCTCGTGCCAAGCGGGCCAAAGTATCGAAGATGGGCTTTGTCGGCAACGAGGCGTATCGCACCACTTTCTAAGCGGTAGCGTTACGAGCGAAGATTAAAGGGCGGCTCTGCGGGGTCGCCCTTTTTCTTTGGGATGCTCTTCCCGTTAAAGCGCTGCGAAGGGCTGTGACCCAATTCGAGTGTTAAGTCCGATCAACTCGCCAGCATGTAGCCACTGCCAAAGGTGGGCGGAGACAAGAGCTTCAACTGAACAGCGGCTCAGCTATCAAATTGAAGCTTTGCCAAGCGGGAGTAGAGCCCACCCTGGGTTGTGAGCGCGTCATGACGACCTTCTTCCAAAATGCGGCCCTCATCCATCACGATGATCCGGTTTGCAGCGCGCACGGTCGCCAAACGGTGTGCGATGACGATGGTGGTGCGCCCAGTCATCAGCTTTTCCAGCGCGTCTTGAACCAGTCGTTCGGATTCCGCATCCAGTGCCGAGGTTGCTTCATCGAGGAGCAAGATCGGCGCGTTGCGCAAAATGGCCCGCGCAATGGCTAGTCGCTGACGCTGCCCACCGGATAGCCGCGCGCCACCTTCCCCCATGAATGTATCAAGGCCCTGAGGCAGCTTGCGGAGAAACTCGGCCGCATTGGCACTTTCGGCGGCGGCCCACAGCTCCTCATCGGATGCGTCCCAGCGGCCATAGCGCAAATTGTCGCGCGCGCTGGCGGCAAAAATGACGGTTTCTTGGGGAACCATCGCGATCCGGCCACGGACGTCTACTGGGTCTGCATCGGGCAAGGCCACGCCATCCACGCGCACTGTGCCAGCTTCCGGGTCATAGAAACGCTGGATCAGCTGGAACAGGGTCGACTTGCCAGCACCAGACGGCCCAACAACGGCGACGGTCTCGCCCGGTTCGATGGATAGGGAGAAATCTGTAAGAGCCTTGGTTTCTGGACGAGTTGGATAACGGAAGGTGACGTGCTCAAACGCGACACGGCCTTCAGAAGGGGTTGGCAGAGCAATGGGCTTGGCAGGTGCAGCAATGCCAGGGCGCTCAGAAAGTAATTCAGCTAGGCGCTGCGCGGCCCCGGAACTGCGGATAAGATCGCCATAGACTTCGCTCAGAGCGCCAAAGGCCCCCGCGACAAAACCGCCGGTCAGCACGAATGCCGCAATTTCACCCTCCGTCATCAGGCCTGCTTGCACATCCAGAGCCCCTTGCCACATGACCAGCGTGATCGCGCCAAAGGTGATAAGGATGAGTGCGGCGGTTAGAAAGGCGCGCGTGCGAATGCGGACTTTTGCGATGGCAAAGGCAGATTCAACTGCCCCGGAAAAGCGTTGTCCTTCGCGCTTCTCCTGACCAAACGCCTGCACAATTTTCATCGCGCCCAAAACTTCATCAACAATAACGCCAACATCAGCAATGCGATCTTGGCTTTTGCGGGACATGTCTCTGAGCCGTCGTCCGATGAACAAAATGGGACCGAGAACGAGCGGAATGCCCAATAGCAGCATTGCGGTCAGCTTTGGGGATAGGGTGAAGAGATAGGCCAGTCCGCCAATCGCCAGCACCAAATTGCGAAGAGCCACAGATGCCGTCGTGCCGACCACTTGTTCAATTAGGGTTGTGTCCGCCGTCAGTCGAGACGCAACTTCTGCAGGTCGATTAACTTCAAAATAGCTTGGTGACAGCATTAGCAAGTTGTTGACAACAGCCGATCTCAAATCCGCGACAACGCGCTCCCCCAGCCAAGACACAAAATAGAAGCGAGATGCAGTCGCCAAAGAGAGAATACTGACGACGCCCAAAAGATATTCGAACCAGCGCCCAATGTCGCCGCCCGACTGTGCAAAGCCGCGGTCAATGACCAAGCGGAAGCCATTGGGAATGGCCAATGTCGCGCTTGCCGCAACAATCAGGGAGATCAGCGCACCCGTAATGATAAGAGGATAGCGCTTGGCATAGAGCCAGACCATGCGGAGATTGCCAATTGACCGCGAAGCGGCTGGCGTCATTTCTTGTTCACCCATGACAGGCGCCTAGCAGGGCGAAGGGTTCGGCTCAATGCGGCGTTATGCATATTGTGCGTTGCACAAATCTTTGACTTGGCCCACAACTGGCATGGGGAAAAACTTTTTATGCTCTACAACGCCTATGAATTTCAGCGTGCATGGCTGGCCAGTGCAAGCGCTTTTGCGTCGGCCAGTGCAGAATGGCTCGGTAATCCGGCAAATCCCTTTGGTTATTTGGGTGGCGGCCCCGCGCTGGCTGCTGCATTGGATGTCTTTTCCCACGCCGCCGCGCCGCGTGGAAAACCCGACTTTGGCCTGCATCAAACCGAGATTGACGGGCGCGTTGTTTCGGTCGTGGAAGAGATTGTTCACCGCAAACCCTTTGGCCAGCTCAAGCGGTTCGTGCGCGAGGGCATGGTTGGATCCCCCAAGCTGTTGATTGTCGCCCCCATGTCGGGCCATTTCGCGACGCTGCTGCGCGGCACGGTGGAGCGGATGCTCCCCAGTCACGATGTCTACATCACCGATTGGCGCGATGCGAAGGCCGTTCCGGTTGGGGACGGAAAATTCGATCTGGACGATTATATTGATTATGTGATCGAATTTTTGGAAGTCATTGGCCCGGACGCGCATGTGCTTGCCGTGTGTCAGCCCTCCGTTCCCGTCTATGCGGCAACGGCGATCATGTCGGCAGATGATCATCCCTGTTTGCCGCGCACATTGACCATGATGGGCGGCCCAATTGATACGCGTCGGGCCCCAACCGCTGTCAATCAACTGGCCATGGAACGGCGCTTTGCTTGGTTCGAACAAAATGTCATTGCGCGCGTTCCCACCGGATATCCGGGGAGCGGGCGAAAAGTCTATCCGGGCTTTCTGCAGTTATCCGGTTTCATGGCCATGAACCTCGGCAATCATTTGATGAGCCATTGGGAGATGTTCAAACATCTGGTCGACGGCGATGGCGAAAGTGCTGACGCAACCAAGGCATTTTACGACGAATATCGCTCTGTTGCCGATATGACGGCGGAGTTTTAC